>JALYLU010000173.1:863-8981 GCA_030774075.1 Actinomycetota bacterium
TGCTCGAAGGAGAACGCGTGACCCGGCGCGGCCGCCTTGTCGACGACGAACAGCGACAGGCCGCGGTGGCCGGCCGACCGATCGGGATCAGTCCGGGCGAGCAACATGAGGAGGTCGGCGCGGCCCGCGAAGGTGGCCCACGTCTTCACGCCACTCACGAGCCAGCCGCCGTCGGTCGGGGTCGCTGCCATTTTCACGCCCGCGACGTCGGATCCGTAGTCGGGCTCGGTGACCATGATGCCGACCATCAGCTCGCCGCTCGCGATGCGCGGGAGCCACGCCTGCTTCTGCGCCTCGGTGCCGCCCGCGACGAGCGCGCGGGTGAGGATCTCCGGGCGGGTCACGAGCGAGCCGCCGATACCGAGCGATCCTCGCGACAGCTCCTCCGTCGCGACGACCATGCCGATGTAGTCGGATTCGCCACCGGTCGCGAACCCGTCGTACTCCTCCGGCACCGAGAGTCCGAAGCCGCCGATCTCGGCGAGGCCCGCGATGATGTCCTCGGGCACGTCGCCGTTCGTGCGGTGCACGTGCTCGGCGACGGGGCGGATCTTGTCGTCCGCGAAGCGCCGGAACGTGTCGGCGACCAGCTCGAAGTCGGCGCCGAGGTGGGTCGGGCCGGTGCCATGCTTCGCGCACTGGTCGGCGAGCGCCTCGAGGAAGGCGGGGGCACGGTGGGCGGTGACGAAGTCGTGCGCGGGCGCGAGCACCCCCGGATCGACGCCCCAGAGGGTCTCGCGACCGATGAGGCGCGCGACGATGTCGCTGACCGCGTCGGCCACGTAGGCCCGCGCCAGCATCGATTCGACCTGGCCGTGCTCGGCGTACCGGCACATGACGCGCGCGGCCTCGACGGCCGCCGCGGCGTGCGCGAGGTCGTACGCGGTCACCTGCTGCTCGTCGAGCTTGTCGACCGACAGCTTGCCGTCGCGAACGCTCGCGTGGGCCAGGTGCGAGACGGCGCGGTCGACGACCGTCGCCGCCAGATCGACCGCGACGAGGGCCTCCCGTTCTTGGTCCGTGCTCATGCGCGCACGATACAGACCGGTCGCCCGGCCGGCGGCATGCGCGTGTTAGAGAAACGCTACGGCTGCTTCGTCGTCGTCGGGGTGGTGTTAGGGACGGTCGGCTTGGGGGCCGTGGTGGCGACGGGCACGGTTGAGGGCCGCGTCGTCGCCGCGACCGTCGTCGGCACCGCCGACGACGGAGGGGCCGCGGTCGTCGGGGAGGCCGGCGGGGAGGTGGTGGCGGTCGAGCCGGTTTGCGGGCGGTAGCGCGATCGGGGTCTCGATGAGAAGCCCGGAACCGCCTCGCCGCTACCCGGCGCGAGTGACCAGCCGATCGGCTGGGTCAGGTCGGCCTGCTTGCTGAGCCGCCAGCGCGCGTCGATGAGCGAGAACACGGCGCGGGCGAGGTACTGCGCGCCGTCCGCGGTGAAGTGCACGCCATCGGAGATACGAGCGACGATCTCCTGGCCGTTCTCGTCGAGGATACGTCGCGAGTAGGTACCGTCCTTGGTCGAGAAGAGCTTGTAGGTGTCGAGGTACACGACGTCGGGCGCGCGCTTCGCGGCTTCCTCGCGCATGACCTGACCGATAGCCGCCGCGCCGCGATCCATGCTCCTGGTGCCGACTGTGGGCGGGCCGAGCCAGAACAGGGTGCGATGGCTCGATCCGACGAGGAGGTCCATCATCCTTGCGACCTTGACGCGGTACTGGGTCTGCCAGTCGGGAACACCGTCGCCGTTGCTATCGACCTGGTTGACCACCGGAGCGTCGTTCGTGCCGATCATGAACACGACCGCGTCGGGCCGGTCGGACGCCATCTGGTCGGTGGCGCGCTGGTACCAGTTGCGGACGTCGTTGCTCCACAATCCGCTGGAGACCCGGTAGTCGATGAGCGTCTGCACGACGCCCGTCGCGCCGACGCGATCGCCGAGCGCCGGGCCGAACGAGCCCGCGAGCGAGTCGCCGCCGATCCAAAGCCGGAGCGGGTGGGTGTGGTCGAGGCTCCGCGTCGCCGGCGCC
Organism: Actinomycetota bacterium; assembly: GCA_030774075.1. Taxonomy (GTDB): domain Bacteria; phylum Actinomycetota; class Acidimicrobiia; order IMCC26256; family PALSA-610; genus PALSA-610. The sequence continues at coordinate 2,891 of JALYLU010000173.1, forward strand.
TTGGCCACGCGGGGAGGCACGAGCGTGCCGTCGGCGCCGAACCTCGTCGGTTTGGGGATCTTGGGGCCGGCGGCCTGGGCGCGCGGGTCCTGGGCGTTGAGGGCATAGGCCGCGACCGCGACGGCCCCGGCGATCACGACCACGATGGCGGCCACAATGATCTGTGTCCGGCGGCCGCGGCGCGCGACAAGGCGGTCGCGACGACTGCCTGCGTCCTGGGCGGACGTCTCGGAGGGGGGATTTCGAGTCATCGCGGGATTACAAGAGCGTAGTGGCCGGTCGTAGCAGCAGGTATGCGGCCCGGTCTATGCGGTCTTCTCGTCGCCCTCCTGCCGGCCCAACTGGGTTCGGTACAGCTCGGCGTAGACGCCGCCACGAGCCAGGAGTTCGCTGTGCGTACCAGACTCGACGATTCGCCCGCCGTCCACCACGACAATGCGGTCGGCGTCGACGATCGTCGAGAGACGGTGCGCGATCACGATCGCGGTCCGGCCGCGTAGTGCCTCGTCGAACGCCCGCTGGATCGCGAGCTCCGACTCGGAGTCGAGGTGCGATGTCGCCTCGTCGAGGATCACGATCGCCGGGTTCTTCAGGAGGAGTCGTGCGATTGCCAGGCGTTGCTTCTCGCCGCCTGACATGCGGTAGCCGCGTTCGCCGACGACGGTGTCGAGACCGTCGGGTAGTGACTCGACGAGGTCCCAGATCCGCGCGCCCTCCAGGGCGTGGCGGAGCTCGGCGTCCGTCGCGCTGGGCCGCGCGAAGAGCAGATTGGCGCGGATGGTGTCGTGGAAGAGATGCGGGTCCTGCGGCACGAGCCCGATCGCGGCGTGAACGGATTCGAGCGTGAGGTCGCGCACGTCATGATCGTCGATCCGCACCGCGCCCTGCACGGTCTCGTACACGCGCGGTACGAGCATGGCGATGGTGGTCTTGCCTGCCCCGGACGCGCCGACGAGCGCGACGGTGTCGCCGGGCTCGATCACGAGCGACACGTCCCGCAGCGTCCAGTCGCTGGGCTCGTCACCGCCCGGAGTCCCGGGCGCCTCCAGCGACTCGAGGGATACCTCGCGGCCGGGAGGATGGCGGAACCACACGTGGTCGAGCTCGACGCGGCCACGCGGACGGACGAGGTCGGTCGCGTGGGGCCGGTCGGTGATCGCGGCGGGAAAGTCGATCACTTCGAAGACCCGCTCGAACGACACGAGCGCCGTCAGCACGTCGACCCGTGAGTTCGTGAGCTGCGCGAGCGGTTGGTAGATCTGCTCGACGTAGAGAACGAAGGCGGCCAGGGTACCGACGGAGATGGTGCCGGAGATCGCGAGGTTGCCGCCGATCCAAAAGACGATCGCGGTGCCGATCGCAGTCACCAGCCCGAGCGCGATGAAGAGCACTCGGCTGTACATCGCCGTCGTCACGCCGATGTCGCGAACCTTTGCCGCCCGGCCGGAGAATTCACCGCGTTCGCGATCGGGTCGTCCAAAGAGCTTGGCGAGCATCGCTCCGGCGACGTTGAACCGCTCGGCGGTGATGTTGTTCATCTCCGCGTTCTGTTGCATGCCCGCGCGGGCGAGCTTTTGGATGCGTGGTCCGAGCCGGCGGGCCGGATAGATGAACGCGGGAAGCGCGACGAGCGTCATCAGCGTGATTCGCCAGTCGAGCTTGAACATGATGGTCAGTGTCACGGCGAGCTGGATGACATTTTGCAACACCGTGCCCAGCGTCGTCGTCACCGCTTGCTGCGCGCCGACGACGTCGCTGTTCAAGCGCGACTGCAGCGCACCCGTCTGCGTGCGCGTGAAGAACGCGATTGGCATGCGTTGCACGTGATCGAAGAGTGCGACGCGCAGGTCGTAGATCAGCCCTTCACCGATGCGGGCGGAGTAGTAGCGCTGCACCAACGAGAGGGCGGCGTTCGCCAGCGCGAGCCCGACTGCGGCCAGCGCGATCCACATCACGAGGGAGCGGTCGCGGTGCGGTATCGCGGTATTGATCAGGCTCCGCACCAACAGTGGCGGAAGTGCGGTCGTGATCGCTCCGGCGACGACCGAGACGATGAACGCGATCAGCGGGCGCAGGTACGGACGGATATAGGTGAGGACGCGGCGCATGACGGTCCGGTCGATGCGACGCTGCGTGATCGCTTCGTCGCGCCGGAAGCCCATCATCGTGCGGTGATCCATCATCGGCGATCGAGGGTACCGGCCGCGGCGCCGGGCAGGGTTCCGCTTCTAGAGTGACGTGGCGAGGTGCAGCCCGCAGGCGCGGACCTCTTATGAGTCTGCGCGGGTGATCGAGCGGCGGAGGGTGAAGACGCATGAACATGACCGACACGGATCCCGAGGTGCGCCGGGAGCTGGTCGATACCGTCCGGCGGTTCATCACCCGCGAAGTGATGCCGGTCGCGTCCGAGCTGGAGCACGCGGACACCTACCCCGAGGCCATCGTCGAGCAGATGAAGGCGCTCGGCCTGTTCGGGATCGCGATCCCCGAGGCGTACGGCGGTCTCGGGCTCGATCTGCTCACGTACACCGAGGTCGTGGAGGAGCTCGCGTACGGCTGGATGTCGCTGTCGGGCATCGTCAACACGCACACGATCGCCGCGCATCTGATCGTGCACCACGGCACCGAGGAGCAAAAGCGTCGCTGGCTCCCGCGCATGACGACCGGCGAGCTGCGCGGGTGCCTCTCGCTCTCGGAGGCCGACGCGGGCAGCGACACGCGCAACCTCACGTGCCGCGCCGCGCGCGACGGCGACGAGTTCGTCGTGACCGGCACGAAGATGTGGGTGACCAACGGCGAGCGCGCGGGAATCGTGGCGCTCGCGGTGCGTACCGACGAGGGCATCTCGTGCCTGATCGTCGAGAAGGATCCGGGGCCGCGCTTCGGCGGCATTGCCGTCAGCCGCAACATCGGCAAGCTCGGCTACAAGGGCATCGAGACGGTCGAGATGACCTACGACGGCCACCGGGTACCTGCCGACGCGTTGCTCGGAGATGCCGGTCGCGGTCTCGGTTACATCCTCGGCGCGCTGGAGGTCGGCCGCATCAACATCGCGGCGCGCGCGGTCGGTGTCGCGCGCGCGGCCTTCGACGCGGCGCTCGCGTACGCGCAGGAGCGACGCACGATGGGCAAGCCGATCGCCGAGCATCAGGCGATCCAGATGAAGATCGCCGACATGGCGACCAAGCTCGAGGCGGCGCGGCTCCTCACTCGGAACGCGGCAGAAAGGAAGCAGGCGGGGGAACGCGCCGACGTCGAGGCAGGCATGGCGAAGCTGTTCGCCAGCGAAGCCGCGTTCGAGATCGCGACCGACGCGCTGCGCATTCACGGCGGTGTCGGCTACACCACGGAGCTCCCGGTCGAGCGCTATTACCGCGACGCGCCGCTCATGATCATCGGTGAAGGCACGAACGAGATCCAACGGCTCGTGATCGCGCGCGGTCTGCTCGCTCGCGCTTCCGGCAAGGCGGCTGGGTAGCCTCGGTCCATGACCGTCTACGAGCGCCCGTTCGGTCGCTACTTCGAAGACTTCGAGCCCGGCGACATCTACAAACACTGGCCGGGCAAGACCATCACCGAGTACGACGACCATCTGTTCTGCATGATGACGATGAACCACCAACCGCTTCACCTGGATGCGTGGTTCGCCGAGCGTCAGACCCAGTTCGGCAAGAACGTCGTGGTGGGCAACCTCGTCTACTCGCTCGTGCTCGGTATGTCGGTCGCCGACGTGAGTGGCGAGGCGATCGCCAACCTCGAAGTCGAGTCGCTGCAGCACAAGCTCCCGACCTTTCACGGCGACACGATCTACGCCGAGACGAAGGTGCTCGACAAGAAGGAGTCGCAGAGCAAACCCGACCGCGGCGTGGTCTCGGTCGAGTCGCGCGGGTTCAATCAACGAGGCGAAGAGGTGTGCTACTTCCGGCGCCGCGTCATGGTCCCGAAGCGGTCGGCGGCGCGGCCGCGGGAACGCCCCTACACGTCACCGGACTGACGACCGGTCCCTCCGTTGGCTAGGGAAGCGGGTTAGCGTCTGCCGGTTCCTACTGGAGGTTGACCCGTGACCGATCTTCCCCCGCCCCCGCCGTACGGCGCACCCCCGCCCGGGTCCGGCGCCCCCGACGTCGGTTCCGCCATCTCGTACGGCTGGAAGAAATTCCAAGAGAACGTCGGTCCGATGCTCATCGTCGTGCTCATTCCGGTCGCCGCCCAGATCGTGCTCTCGATCATCGGGCAGGCCGCGATCAATTCGCTGGCGGGCGCCTTGGTGTTCCAGGTCATCGGGATCGTCGTCAGCGCAGTCGCCGGACTCGGTCTGTATCGCATGGCGTTGATGATCACCGCCGGCGAGCCGGCCGATGTCGGCAAGGCGTTTCAGTACGACAGGTGGGGCGAGTGGATCGTGTTCTCGTTCGTGTTCGGGCTCATGGTCGGCGTCGGCCTCGTGCTGTGCATCATTCCCGGCTTGTTCGTCTTGGCGTTCTTCGGCCTCGCGCCGTTCTATTTCATCGACAAGCGCATGAGCCTTGGCGAGGCTTTCAGCGCGAGCCGAGCGGCCGTGCAGAGCAAAGGACTCGCGTTCCCGGTTCTCCTTTCGATCATCGTCGGCGTGCTCGGTCTCATTGCCTGCATCGTCGGCGTGTTCGTGACGGAGGCCATCGCCTACATCGCGGTCGCGTACCTGTACCGATACGCGACGGGGCAGCGGGTCGCCGCGTAGTACGCGTGGCTCGCGACGATTGCCTGTTCTGCGCGATCGTCTCGGGCGACGCGCCGGCGCACGTCGTGCTCGACGAGCCCGATGTGGTCGGCTTCCTCGACATCCGTCCCGTGTTCAAGGGTCACGTACTCGTCGTTCCGCGCCGCCATGTCGTCACGCTGCCCGAGGTTCCGACGCCCCTCCTGACTTCGCTGTTCGTCGCGGTGCGGAGTTGCGCGGGTGCGGTCGTAGCCGGTCTGGGTGCGCAGGGATCCTGGGTGGCACAGAACAACGTTGTCAGCCAGGCCGTGCCGCACGTGCACGTGCACGTCGTCCCGCGCACGAAGGGCGACGGGCTGCGGGGATTCTTCTGGCCGCGGCAGAAGTACGCCGACGAACACGAGATGTCCGAATACGCGGATCGCCTCCGCGTCGCGTTGGCAAACCCGGAGGATTGATCCGATCAGCTGATCTCGTTCGCGGCCTCGACCGCCTTGCGTACCTCGGAGAGCCGGTACCGCCGGTGGCCGCCGATCGTCTTGATCGCCCGCAGCCTGCCCGTTCGGGCCCAGCGGGTCACCGTCTTCGGATTGACGCGGAACATCTCCGCGACCTCCGCCGGCGTGAGCAGCCGGTCGTTCGCCGAATCTTCGTTGGGCATCATCGCGTCCCGCCCTCTTTCCCGCGCGCTCCGGGTCCACCCGCCCGGATTCGCGCCCATAGTGGCAGAATTTGGGAGATGAGCGCCATTGCGCTCGCTCGTGCCTTCTTGGGACCGGCGTGCACGCTGTCACGCTGTCGCGACGCGCGGATACGTACTGTCCTCCTGGGACAAGGATCGCCCTCCCAGCCCCCGAAGTCCCGGTTGATGATGCCCCCTCCGTCCCCCCGGTTGGGGGCATCGTCGCGAAGGCGGCGCGGCCACCTCGCGCGCCGGCGTCGCCTTGCAATCTTGCAATCTGCATCACTGTAATGATGTAATGGCAACATGACACCGAAGAAGAACACCGCCACATTGCAAGGCTGGTTCGCCGGCCGGTTGCCCGACGACTGGTTCTCCGGTCCGCCGGCGGTGACCGCGGATCGCGAGGAGATCCTGGTTGTCGGCACCCTCGCGGAGCCCGAGTACCCGGAGGGCGCCGACGAATCGGCGGTCGCCGCGGCCCGTCGGGCGCGGATCCAGCGCTTCCGCGAGGAGACGCGCGAGCAGCGCATGCGCATCGCCGACGAGGCCGAGCAGCGCACCGGCCGGAAGGTCGCGTGGGGCGCGGTGTGCGGCGACGAACGCCGCGTGTTCACGACGCTCGCGGTACCGGTCATGACCCGCTTGCGCATGCAGGAACGTCAGGTGCTCGACACGCTCGTCGGAGCCGGCGTCGCGCGCAGCCGTTC
>JALYLU010000174.1 GCA_030774075.1 Actinomycetota bacterium
TGGCCAACATGACGGCGGTCGTAACGCGCAGACCTGAGCGCACCCGCACAGATTGCCCGCTCGGGACCCTTATGCCCAGCACGGCGGAGCCGGCAAGGGAAGCATCACTCGACCCAACGACTTCACATTCGCACCCTCATGACGACCGAGGCGTCACCCTCCGGAGCCACCCAGATCAGGCAGATCTGTACGCGCAAATCGCCGTCGAGAGGGATGGCGGGCTCGCGGTCGCGAGCGTCCCCCTATCGGGAGCTCGGTCCCGCGCTTCGCGGGTCGGCCGCGGGTGAGCGGATCGCGCCGATTAAGCGTTGGAAGTCGAAGAGTGCGTGGTCACTTCTGCGTCGGGTCGAGCACGCGGCCCTGGAAGAGGATGGCGCCGGTGGCGTCGTCGCGGATGAGGTAGATGAAGGGTCGGTCGGCGTGCACGACGAACTGCTCGAGCCTTCCCGACTGGGCGTCGATGATCGCAGCCGTCGCGGCGGCGGCCCTCGTTCCCTTCTCGTCGACCTTGATCGTCGCTTCGTGGACGATGTCCTTCACGTACAGGCCCGACGGCGACATCCCGGAGAAATCGGCGCGCTGCGCGTCGAACGCATCGTGTACGCCGAGTGCGCCGAGTGTCGTACGCAGATCGAGATGGGCCCGGAAGTCGAACTTCGGGAGCCAGACGTCGGCGCCGGGGGCGAGTCCGCTCGTGATCTGCTGTACGACGGCCGGGTCGAGGTTCTGTTCCACGGTCAAGAACGCGCCGGTGTCAGGGACGATGACGAGCATCGACGCACCACCCTCGTAGGGAAGGCGTGCCGCGACGAATTGGTGGCCTTTGTATCCGTCGAACGCCTGCGACTCGTCCTGTTTCATCATCGGAACGTTGACGTGGCTGCCGTTGATGCGCGTGAACGCCACTGTCTGCGTGTGCTGCTTCAAGAACGGCATGCGCCAGTCGGCGGTGAACGTGATGGTGTTGACGAGCACGAGGCGGGTCAGCTTGTCGATGATCCCGGGCGGCAGCAGATTGGTGATCCGGTGATCGGTCTGTTGTGCGACGTATGCGTTGATGCGCAGTCGCTCGCGTTCGGCGTCGCGCTCGAAGTCGCTGAGCCGGAGGCCGGTGCCGTAGTAGCGGGCGAGCGTGTCGAGGTAGGCCTGCTCGAACGCGAACCCGCGTTGACCCCACGCGCTGTTGGCGGTCGACAGCTCGAGCGGCTTGCGGCCCTTGTCCTGCGCCGTGCGGGGTGTGAGGAGCCCTTGGGACAGGGCGTTGAACGCGGCGTCGAGCCCGCCCGCCGGCACGGCAGCGAAGTGCATTGCCTTCCCGATCTCGGTGGCCGTGGCGCCGCGCGCCCCGGCGTAGACCATCGCGAGCGCATCGGAGATGCTCTCGGGCGAGAACACCAGGTTCTTCCCGGGCGACTCCGCGGCCAGCCGGTGGTACAGATCGAACGCGAACTGCGTGTCGGCCGTCGTGAGCGCCGTGACGTTGGTCGGGTCGGGCGCGGCGCGGCCGACCGCCGACACCATCAACTGCGCGTCGCCCGGCGCTTGCACGAGTCCGGGCCCTAACGCGACCCGATGCGATACACCACCGCCGCGTTGCTGCGCGATGACTACGCCGGTCGTGAGCGCGATGACGACCACGCTCACCACCAACGAGAGACGTCGGCGGCGCACTATCCGCTGCGCCCGGCGCCGCAACGCGTCCGGCTCGGCGTGCGCCTCGGGCTCGTTGCCCGCGTCGCCCATGGCCCCCCGCAATCGATCGTCGAGTCCCATTAGTCGACCTCCTCGCCGAGCCGGACCGCGAGCGTCTTGCGGGCCCGGAACAGATGCGTCTTCGCAGTGCTGTCGGAGCAGCCGAGCGCGCGGGCGACCTCGGCGACCGGGAGGTCGTGCAGGTAATGCAGGACGACCGCTGCCCGCTGCTGCACCGGCAGCGCCGCGACCGCGGCCCGCACGTCGAGGGCATCATCACGGTCGGGGTTCACACCCGTGGTCTCAAGCGACGGCATGCTCCGAGCGCGTCGGGCTGCACGCACCGCTTGGCGGATCGCGACCCGCCGTACCCAGGCTCCGGGGTTGTCGTACGAGCTCACCTTCCTCCAATGCACCAAGGCCGCGACGAACGCGTCCTGCGTGATCTCGCGGGCAACCTCGGCGTCGCCAACGATCCATCGCACCGACCGCACCACGACCGCGAAACTGTCCCGGTAGAGCATGTCGAACGACTGGCCGCCCCACCGGTCGGTTCCCATCACTCACTGGTCTACAGGCGCGGCCAGGCCGATCGGTTGACATCGCCACCCGATTTCCGGAGCGTCGGATCAGGAACCGAGCGGGGCGGAGCTCCTCCTTACCTTGACCAGGCGGAGACGTCGGGTCACTGCAGATGCCCAGAACAAGATCCCCGAGGGGTCGTGCCTAACCCAGACCGCCGGGTCGCGATATCGCGGCCGCGGACGACGGCGCGCTTACAATCACGAACGCGCACCGATTGCCTCGCTCTGGGACGCTTATGCCCAGCGGGGACGCGGCGAGGGAAGTATCGGGCGACCCAACGACTTCACATTCGCACCCTCATGACGACCGAGGCGTCACCCTCCGGAGGCACCCAGATCAGGCAGTTCTGGGCGGGACGGTTGTAGCGGGTCCCGAGCGAAGCGTCGGATCTCAGTCCGTCCAGATAGGTGGTCCCGCGTGCGGCGGCCTCTTGGCCCAGCCGCATCCGACCGCTGCGATGTGCTGTCGCGCGCCGTTTACCGCAACGGCTGATTCGTCGTAGCAACCCGGACTCGTCGAAAGCATGCACCATGCGGCAAGTTCGGCGTCATCGACACCCGGGAACGCCGCCTTGAAGACGCCGCCGACTAGCCCGATTCCGGACCGTCGCACCACCCCAACCGTTGTTTCGGCACTTCCCACGACCTCGTTCCCGAAAGCTTGTGCGCACAACACGCCGGGTGTGACGTGGGGCAGCCCGCAACCACGGCACATCGGCGGATTGGTCGCCGCCGATGTGCTCCTCGTCGTTAGTGGCTGAGTCGAAGTCGACGACGACGCCCGGGGGCGCGACGCACTACACGCGGCAGCGATGACCGCCACCGTGGCGACACACACGATTCGCATCACACGGGTTCGACGCTGCCTCGGCTGCCCGAGTTCCACCCGCTCATATTGGCCCGCTCTGGCACGCTTATGCGAGCGCATATCGATCTGGCAGGTGGCGTGAGGTCCCGGTGTCTGCGGCGAGGTCATGGCGTGGATGTTCCGAGCAGAAATCGTCCGTCGAGCGCGTCGATGATGATCTGATGGTGCGTCACGCAAGATTTACCGCCGAAAGGTGATTGGCTGTTGTTGATGGGCGCGGGGTAGGTCTGCACGATGACCCATGCAAGTCGGTTCACTTTGGCGGTTGCGTCGGCCGGGTATTCGGTGTTGGGTGGCGAAGTCGCCAGTCGTGGCGCAGCCAACTGGGCCGCGTCTCCTGCGCCGTAATCGGTGAACCGTGCGAGCAGCGTGTTGGTGGATGGTCCGGCCTGCGGATTCCCATACGTGCGGGCCATCTGCAACGCGTGCGCTTGAGAGATGCGGGGATGATCGTCGGTCCGGGGCGGCATCAACACCATTAGGGGAGGGATGATTACGCCGCCTGTCGGAAGCGTTGTGGGTACCTGCGCGACGACCGCGACACCGTAGGGCCGGACCGGCGGCGGTTCGTTCTGGGGCCGCAGATCGGCTACGCCGCATTCAGCCTGGTTCACGGGTCTGTTGTTTATGCGTCTGTACTGCGCCAGCGTGCGGCCGTCGCCCGCCAGAAAGATGAGTTGACGGTCCGTGACTTCCACGCGGGTCGCCGATTTGAAGACCGCTGCGGTTGGGGTCTGATCGTGACAGTTCATCAAGGTTTGGAGGATCGTGCCGACGAGCCGGAAGCCACCTTGCGGTGCGAGGTGGTAGGAGCCGCCGAGTCCGTTGCATCCGTCCGATCCGGTCCAACTGTTTGGGTTGTAGAAGGTGACGAACGGCACGGTGGAGAGCGGCGGGCTGGTCAGTAGGCCGCTGTAGCCCGCGATCGACTGGGGCTGCCACGAACCGATGAGCGAGAGCGCGGTCGATCGCTGCGGTGTCGAGGTGGGCGACGATACGGGCACGATGATCCGGGGGCGACCGGTTCCGCCACGTTGGACGGAGACGACGAGGGCAACGAGCGCGGCGGCTGCGAACAGCGCGGAGGTGAAAATGGCGGCGGAGGTGAGTCGTCGTTGTCTGCGCCGACGGCGCGTGCGCGTGTGCACTTCGGCGAGCGCGTTGACCGTATCGATGTCAGTTCGTCGTGCTGCCTCCGCCAGGCTCTGGCGGAGATCCTCAACGTTCATCGTTGGCCCCTTCGAGACGCTCGTCGTCAAGGTCGATCCGTAAACGTCCGAGCGCCGCATGCAACGTTGACTTCACCGTGCCCTCAGAACAACGCATCGCCAGGGCCACCTCTCGCACACTCAGATCGGCATGGAAACGCAACACCACCGCGAGCCGCTGCCGGGCAGGCAACGCTGCGAGCGCGGTCTCGATCAGTGCCGCGGTGACCACCGCTTCGGTGGGATCAACCGCGGCATCCCTGCCTGTCGCGTCCGTGCCCATCGACCGGTCCGGCTTACGCAAACGACGACGCAGCTCGCGTACCGCGACCACATACACCCAAGTCGCCGGACGATCCATCGCCGACACCGACTGCCAGCGCAGCATCGCCTTCGCGAACGCTTCTTGGGCCGTGTCCTCGACCTCGCCGCAATCACCGCACGCAAGTCTGAGCGAGCCGACAACCCGCCCGTAGTGCTCCAGGAAGAACCTGTCGAAGTCGACCACGACCCCCTCAGGGCATAGAGGCCCACAGACAACCAAAACGTTCAGTCAGCCACCAGAATCGGTGCGGTCAGGCAGAGGGAGTAGCACATGTTGCCCGATCGGGAGTCATCTCGGCGAGCGCCGATCAGGCAGTTACGGAGCGGGCTTCAGGCAGGCCGGATCGCCCGGTGACGCGATGCAGCTGCCATCAAGGAGGCGTCGTTTGCCGAGCGGCGAGGCGAGCTGAACCTCCTGGAACAGTGGTTCGATGCCGTATCGGCACGAGGTCGTTGGGGTGGTCATCGGCGCTTGCAACACGGTCACGATGACACTCGCGGTGGTTTCTACGACCGACGCGCGCGAGACGCGACTGCAGGTCCTGTCCAAGAACTGGACGCGCACGGTCGAACCACCAGCGCGAAGCTCTGGATGGTCCCACGGCACATACGGGTTCGACCGCGGGTTCAACGCGCCGTCGACCACGAAACGCCCGTCCACGGGTGTCGGCAGTGTCAACGCTTGCGTGTCTGTGAAGGGCGGACACTCCAGCAGCGATCCGGGCGACGGACTCGCGGCGTAGATGGTTACGACCACACGCGTGGAACTCATGATGGCGCGAGCGCCCCGCGGTGCGACGCATTGGTTCTCGTAGGTGATTTTCAGTTCTCTCCCGTCGGGCCCGACGAGTACTCCCAGCCAAGACACCTTCCTCCCGGCCGCTGCGCCGGTGTGCGCCTCCACGAGCGGAGCGGTCGTCGCGGTGCTCGTCGCCGTCGTCGTCGTTGCGGTTGTCACACCGGCACCCGTGCCGGAGTCGGAGCCGCCACGCAAGAGCGCGAACCCAACCGCGACCGCGATGACCGCGGTCGCCACGAACGCGGCAGCGGCTGCCCGGACTTTCGATCGCGGAGCTGGCGTTGGCCGCGGCGAAACTGCCGCCGCCGGCGCACGTGCGGCTGCTTCGTCGATGGCGCGATCCAGCGCCGGTCGCGCATTGCGAAGTTGGCCTTCGAGCGTCACTCGGCATCTCCCAACTCGTGGCGAAGGGTCCGAAGGCCCCGCCGCACGTGCGTCCGTACCGTCGACTCCGACACGCCCAACACCTGCGCAGACTTCGGATAGGTCCAGTCATAGATACACACCAGGACGACCGCGACCCGCTGTCGGTCTGGCAGCCGTTCAAGCAGATGAGGAAGACGTGGATCGAAGTCCGGTTCGCCGGGCGCGTGCGCGATCGGGAGCACCACCGGCCGTCGCCGATAACGGCGCGCCGCCGACTGACCGACACGGAAGAGATAGCCAGTTGGATTCGCCATCGCAGACACTCGCGTCCACTGCTCCCACGCGTAGGCGAACACGTCGGCGGTGACCTCGAGACCGACCTCGACGCCATAGCGGGCGGTCAACGCGCGGCGCAGATCGGCTCCACCGTTCGTCACGAACTCCTCGAACGCCGCCTCGACCGGAACCGGTTCAGGGCCGGTCCCGCCCGCCGCAGTCACGATGTCCACTACCCCCTCAAACCCGCGACGCAGACCAAACCGTGACACGCGCCTGACAAAGTGCGTTCCAACACGCCGGAACGACCCACCCGACCCACGGCCAGGTCAATCACCCAGACGACCCGATGTTCGTGACGGGTGATGCCACGCGCACAGGCTGCCCGCTCTGGAGCGGATCTGCGAGCGCCGATCGCAGATATGGCGCTCTTAGCGTGCGAGCACGACGACTGCGGAGATCAGGCCTAGGACCGTCACCAACGTTCCGCACACGATGAGGACAATGCGAGACGTTCGGACGTGCGTGGCGAGTGACCTGCGCGACCACGGAAGAATGCGGCGTTCGAGCTGGTGCTGTTGGCGAAGTCCGTACTCGGTGATCCATGCGAAGGAGCGACGATCAGCGGCCCCCCACAGCATCGCGGGCCCAATGACGAGACAGATGACCGTCGCAACCACTTAGGCCTCCGCGATCAGCCGCACCCACGCATGATGCCCGCTCCGGTGCGCGTCGGTCGAGCACCGATCGGTGTTATGGGCGGAGCCATCGCGGGACGACGCTGCCGGGCGGCGTTCATGCAGGTGTGTACGCGACTCCGCTCGCCTTGGCTGCCGACTTGGGATAGCTGTCGGGGCAGTAGACGAGCACTTGCTCGCCGGTCCAGATTGGGGCGCGATCGGTCGCGCATCCGAAGGGCGCGCGTTGCAGTCGCGTCCAGGTGTTGCTTGCCGGGTCGTAAACGCTGGCGTCGCCCGGCTCGTAACTGCCGAGAGGCCCGGAACTGCTGCTTCCGCCGTTGAACGAGAACAGTGTCTCACCCGTCCAGACCGACGAGAGGTGCGCGAGCGGAAGCGGGTCGGCAGTTGTGCCGGTCCACTCATTGCTGCCGGGGTCGTAGCGTGACGTGACCTCGGGCGTGAAGTCGCGACTGCACGAACCGCAGTTGAAGGAGATGCCGCGCACGAGCGCGTACTCGCCAGTCCACAGAACCTCTTCGGGATCGGCGATAGCGCCCCGAGCGTTCGCCAGGCTTGCCCACTGGTGGTTGGTTTCGTCAAAGAGGAAGATGTCGGCGCCGCCGCTCCCTGTGCTCGTGTTGCGGTCGAGCTGCCGGGTCTTGGCCCACACAGACCAGGCGAGCACGCGCTGCCCGCCGATCGGCACAGCGACGCGCCATGCGATGGGGTCGTCGTTCGGCGGCGTAGGTGGTTCGATGTGTTGCCAGAGTTCGTGCGTCGGGTCGTACGTCGCAGCGTCGGTGTAACTCGAGACGGCGTCTGTGACGATCGCGGGCGCGCCGCCGAGCAGCACGGCCCGCGAGCCGGTCCACACCCCGATCGCGCCGGAGCGTGCCGAGAGCGGCGCGGCCGGCAGCATCCGCCACGTGTTGGCCGACGGATCGTAAGCAGCCCCGTTAGCAGTGACGTGAAGCTGGCCGGCGCGAACGTTGTCGTAACCGCCCCAGATCATCAGGTCCCTTCCGGTCCACACGGCGACTTGTCCGGTGCGTGCCGATAGCGGCGACGGCGGCAACATCCGCCATGTCCGCGTCGACGGGTCGTAGGCCGCTCCATCGGCGTGGAGTTGGTCGCCTTGCGTTCCTGATTGGCCGCCCCACACGAGCAGCTCACGCCCCGTCCACACCACCGAAGCGGACGCTCGCGCCGGAATGGGCGCGGAGGGAATCAGCGACCACGCTCCGCCGGCCAGCTGTGCGGCGGTCGGTCCGGGAGGGGCGGGTGGTATGGAGATCGACGGTGTGGACGACGCCTCCGTGGCCGAGCGTGCCCTCACGACGACGACGACGATCGAGCTGAGACCGGCGACGACCAGCGCTACCGCGATCGATGCGCCCCAGAATCGACGTCGCCGCCGCAGGACGATCACGCGCGTATGCGCGGCGTCGAAGATCGCGTCGGCATCTCCCGGCGCGTCCTCGTCGGAGAGGCGTTCGAGCAGCTCGCGCAGTTCGGTCACGGCAGGTCTCCAGTGTGTAACTCGTCTTCGATGTCGCGGCGAAGCTCCCGCATCGCGCGCGACGCCATCTGTCGCGCCGCGGCCTGGGAGCAGCCGACGATCTCGGCGGCATCCCGATACGACTCCTCCTCGACTACCGTCAGGAACAACACCGCTCGCGCCCGCGCCGGGACACGCATGAGGTCCGCGAGATCTGACGGGTACCGATCCCGCGATGAGTCCTCGACAGGTCCGATGCGGATACGACGTTGCTTGTGCCGCTTCGCCGCGCGCTCGTGGTTGTGTTGGATGCGCACCATCGCGGTTCGCAAGTAGGCAAGCGGATCCTCGATCGACGCGAGCGAACGCACCGCGAGCGTCCGGGTGAGCGCTTCCTGCACGAGATCATCGGCGTCCTGGCGCGCGAGAACGTGCGCGAACCGCCGCAGCCGCGGATAGAGCTCCGCGAACAGATCCCGATCGTCACCTGCCGGCCCGCGGCGCCTCATCACTCACTACAACACCACGCGAGGCCGATTGGTGACAGCCATCACGCCACTCTGGGCATCCCCTCGAAGTGTGGAGGCATCCACTATGAGGTGATGTCATGGCAGAGATACGTAGGAAGTACGACCCGGAGTTCCGAGAGGGCGCGGTTCGGATCGTCAGGGAGACGAGTAAGTC
>JALYLU010000175.1 GCA_030774075.1 Actinomycetota bacterium
ACGCCTGTCACTGCGGCAACGGCCACCGGGATCGCGCGGGCGCGCGCGGTCTGGGATCGCGTCATGCCGAGCTGCGTGAGGAGGGCAGGAGACGCAGAGCCCGAGAGATGGCGCTGCACCGCTTGGCCGAGGACGATCGCGCCGACGAGCGCCGCGGCGGCCGCGAACATCAAGAGCGCCGACGTCGCGCTGTTGACCGCCTGCTGCGAGGCGTTCAGGTAGGTGGTCCCCGCGGGCGTGCCGCTCGAGAAGTGCGCGTCGCCGGTATCCGGCACCCGTGTCGCTGCGACCGCCCGCGCCACGGCCGCGAAGGTCGACGCACCGCCCGTCGTGCGGACATAAAGATCAGGTGGCCACACCCCAACCGCCGGATGCGCGCCGAGGAACGCGGGGGACCCGATGCCGTACGGCGCCGTGCGCTCGACGTCGCCCGGCAAACCGTCGAGAGTCCGGGCCACGCCAACGACGCGCAGCACGACCTGCGGGCCATTGAAGCCGGGAAACGCGTCGCCCGCGAACAGGTTCTCGAGATCCGTACGGCTCCACGTCCGAGCGTGCAGCACGTCTCCGATGCGCGCACCCGCGAGACGGGCGGCCAGCTCGTTCAACACGATCTCGTCGGGAGCGCCGACGGCGGGCATCCGGCCACGCAAGAGACGCGGACGGTCGACCTCACGGGCATAGCGGCCCTCGGGATCGCTCATGATCGCGATATCACTGATCGGGCTGTCGTTGAGGAAAGCATTCACCAACCGGCGTTGCGCGACCGCTTCGACGTCGGAGCGGCGCTCGAGCAGGCGGCGCAACGCCGTCGCCTCTCGATCGGAGCTCGACTGGAAGTTCCCGTCGCTCGCATGTGCCCAATCGCGGAACCGCTCGACGCTCGTACTCGTACGGTGCGCACCAACGAGCGCCCCCGATACCACCGCGCCTACGAACGCGACAATCAGCGCAAGCCCCGCGAGGGACGACAACCGGCGCCGCAACTCCGACCCGGCAAGCAGCGAGGACGCACCCATCCACTACAGCAAAACCTGCCAACAGCCCGGCGGCAAGGGCGCCCGCGCCCCGCCGGGAGGGGTACCAGCATCACCGCCGCGCAGGTGACCGTTCGGCCCGTCATCACAGTTCGCGGCGCGACGGCGGGGAATTGCGGCCGCTCGGTCCCCTCCCGACTGGGTTGCTTTCCCTCTGGCTCGCCGCCTCGAAAGGATTCGATGCGACCACGGCACATTTGACGCCTACACCACCGCGATCGGTGTTGACCGTAGCCCGCGACACGTCCGCGCCCGCTCAGAAATTTCTGGTCGCGTTGCCAATCTTCGGCGCGCTTATCCGCCACATGAGGATGAGTCCCCCCAACGAGCACCGCCCCGCACCCACACTGGTCCGGGAGTGCAAGCAGTTACCACCGCGAAGTAGCTCGAACCGACCAACATGAACGCGAACAAGCGCGCGCCGTTTGATGGGCAAAGCGATGGGCAACACCCACGCGCTTGACCGTCGATTGTGGCCCTGATGAGGTCATTCGCGTGGGCCCGGCTGGGATCGAACCAGCGACCGAGGGATTATGAGTCCGGCCACAACCGTCGACTCCGTCCACCTTGTGACATCGCGCCAGGTCATGACGTCCATCCCTTCCACACCGTCCATCACGAACACACCGTGTCACGCGGTTTGATGGGCAAAGTGATGCAAGTCCGCACCGCAACGACCATCGCGAGCCGGCCGCGCCCACGCCGAATCCCGTGTCGTTCGTCCATGCCGCGCGTCCGCGTCTTCGCCGCGGTGTAGCGAGCATCCCGCTAGCGACATCGCGAACCAGACCACGCAGCGCACGCTCGGGAGGCAAGGCCGCGCGGAAATGCGTGCACTCGAAGGTCTCGATGAGACGCGCTCTCGCCTCTGCGCGGGTCGAAAGCAACGACACCGGACATCCCCAGGTGTACGACGAAGGATCTGAGCAGGCGCCGCGGTCCGCGACGCCTCAATCAAGTTCGTGAGCGTAAATCGTTTTGTAGCATCACTCGACTTGGGTCGCGGTGCCCGATTTGCGGTGTCCCCTACCGGCACATCTGAGACGCGCTTCCGAGCTCTGCGACGGGATACTGGGACAGTGTGTGAGTCGGGGCAAAGCGGCTGAACCTCATGCTTACGACGTACGTGGCGCGCTCTGGTGTCAGTCTGGATGCGCGACGTCGGCGATTTCGCGGGGTTGTCGAGGAGGGTGACGGTTTCGTCGAGGGTGAGCGCGCGGCCGGCGGTTCGTGCGGTGTCGAGTGTGGCTTGGTCGAGCGTGTCGTGGAGGCGTGCGAGGGTGGGTCGGCCCGCGTTGCAGTGTGCTCTGGTGAGCGCACTCGTCTTCACGAGCTGACGTCGGGGAAGACGTCGAGCCAATGCCGTGTGCCGTCATTGTCGATCCAGCCGCGTGTGTTTCGGTCGGGCGTGTTCTGCGACCGCCCTGACAACGACATCCACACCGCGGGAACGACGACCTGAGGGGCGGGAGTGCCGAAGAGCCACACGCCAACAGCCGGACCGGACGCGCTGAACGTGGTGTCGACGTCGCACTTGATCGACGCGGGTTGGCCGAGCGGGTTGCGCGACCGTGAACCATCGGGAAGCACATAGCGTCCGACGCGCACATTTTCGGGCGCGCCATCGGCGTTGCGGAGCACACCGATAAGCGCGGCGCCGAGAACATCGCCGGCTTGCGATGTCGTCGACTCGCTGTCGTCGGAGTGACCGCATCCGAAGCGGTCTGTGTCATCGCCGGAGTTGGGTTCGCCGATCACGCCAACGCCGTTGCCGCGCGGGAAGATGTAGCCGAGCATGTCCTCCGCGAGACCGTCGATGAAGCGATACGGCGTATGCATGGAGGGAAGTACCCACGGCGACAGCGGGAACTCGGGCTTCGGCATGTCTTGCGGGCCGAGGAAGCTGCGGAGGTAGGTGAAGGGAAACGCCTCGCCGGGCACGGACGCGAATTCTCCGTCGCCAATGCGGAACGCAGCAACCTGTGTGCGCAGCTCGGTTCCCGAAGTCGCGCCGTTCGCCGCGACCTCATGCACGACGGTGCAGTTGTCGCTGTAGCCCGGGCGCTGCGCGAAGACGCCGAGCTGCGCGCCGATAATGAAAAGCGCGTTGGTGAGCGTCATACATACGGCCTGGCGCGCGCCCCAGATGACGTCGGTCTTTGACCACGTCCCGGTGTTGCTGAGGGCGTCACCGATCGCCCGGCCGAGCTCTTGACCCAACACTGTTGTCTCTTGCGCGTAGCCGAGCGCGCCCTGCGTACCGTTGGCGTCGAAGGTCGTTCGGCAGCCGGCGGGGTGCGATGCGCTGACGAACTGCTCCGGAACGCGTGAGATCGGACCGGAGAAGACCTGCGGCGTTTCGTTGCTCCCTACCGAGCCGGCCATCTCGATCGCGACGCCGCCGAAGCGGTCCTCGAGCGTGGTTCGGAAGAAATGAGGCCAGTCTGAGCTGATCCAATTCCGCTGCGTAGGATCGGAATTGAAGCCGAGGGTCTCGGCGTGCTGGCTGACGTCTCCGAGCGTGGCGATGACCGTTCCGTTCGTCGCGACCGCCTGCAACGCGGGCATCAACTGATCGTCGACAAACGGGTACGACGAGAAGCACTGTCGGAGATTGGCGGGCTCGATCGCCTCGGCGTACTTGATGCGCGCCGGACGCAAACGGTTGTACGCGTCCTCGATCGCCTGCGCCGATCGCGCCACGAGGAAATCGACGTAGTACGCGTCGACACCCGAGGTCGTCTGACTGGCTCCCGAGATGCCAAGGGTGTCGGGCGCGGACTCGTCGTGCGTCGCCGAGATGAAGATGCCGTCAAGGTGGTAGCCGTCGGCCGCGACCTTGGCGCGAATCCGCTCCTGATAGACGTTGAAGAGTCCTTCTTGGTCGAGCACCTCGATCGCGATGATCTGATGCCGGTTGGACACGACGAGCGCTCGCGCGGTCACGTCGTCAGCGACGAACGTCGCGAAGCGGGGTGCGTCGGCTCCGCCGCCGAGGAGAATGCCGTCCCAACGTCCGTCGCGGTTGCAGTCCACGAACGCGTCGCCCAGCGTGTAGTGCCCGGCGTGCGAGGCGTCGACGTACGGCTCTTCGAACGCGAACGCGCGCGGCCCGTTGAACGTCCCGGCGGCAGACGTGTGGGCCGTACAGTCGGCGGGATCGTGAGCGATCGTGCCGTGCAATGGCGGCGCAATGCTCGCGACGGCGGCACCCACCTTGAACTGCGCCGGGCCCGGTGGTTGCGGCGAGGGCTGTATCGCGTCGACGCGGACCGGCGCCAGCGCCAGACCTACAACGAGCACCGCTCCGAGAACTCGTCCCCGACGCATGCTCCACCCCCCTGGCCCGAAGGCCACGCTACAACCCGAGGGTGCCCAACATCACGGCCTCGGCATATTCGACCATCGGATCCACGAGTTTTCAAGGTGCCACTCGCCCAGCTCGCGCGACTACTTATCGAAGCGATGGTCGACCACAACGAAGGTTGTGGCAGCCGAGTCGGGACGTGAGTTCGCGTTCGTCACTGGGCATCGTGGCCGCCCCACGACGAAGTGGAGCTACCGGTTCGAACCCGCGTCGAATGGGACCGCCGTCACCGAATCGTTCGAAATGCTCCGCGATCAGCCGGCGGAGGGACCCAGCAGACAAGCGGTTGAGGACGTGCATCAAGAAGCTCACGGTGTGGGGGCCAGCGTCATCTTGGAGCTTGATGCCACCGCGCCGCTGAACGCGTTTTTCGGGTCCCTGCCGGTTCATCCGGTGGGCACCGCGTACACGGCACCGGCGATGCGAGCGATCGTGTTCACCGATGTGTGCGGCTCGGTTGCCCAAACCCATGCGCTTGGCGATGACGGCCACATGCTGTTGCTCGGCGAGCACGACGAGATCGTTCGTAGCGAACTTGCCTCACATGACGGTCGTGAGGTCAAACACACCGGCGACGGCATCATGGCGGCGTTCACATCGGTTGTGTCAGCCGTGGCGTTCGCGACGGCGGTGCAACGACGGCTGCACGTCCGCAACGAGAAGGCCGTCACCCCGTTCCAGGTGAGTGTCGGAATCAGCGCAGGCGAGCCAGTCACCGACGACCACCACGATCTGTTCGGCGCAGCGGTTCAACTCGCAGCCCGACTCTGCGCCGCCGCGTCTCCCGGCGATATCGCCGTATCGGTAGCCGTCCGTGAGCTATGCGTCGGCAAACCATTCCGCTTCGAGGACCGTGGCGAACTCAGCCTGAAGGGACTGCCAGAGCCTACGAAAACCTACGCGGTGTCCTGGCGCGAATAGTCCGACATCCGACTCGCTTCGTCCGGCACTCGACCGACGCGCTCCCGTGCGGGCAACCTGTGGGGATGGTCGATGTCATGGCGTTGCTGATCGAACACGGGGTACTCCTCGAATCGGCCCGCGGACCGATTCCCAACGTTGCCGAACTGGTCGCGGGCGTACCGATCACGGGCAGTTGGTGGGGGCACCACGCGAGCCACACACGATCTTCGAGGTGATCAACGAGTTGGCCGATTCACCGGATGTCGTTCGTTTGCGACTGGTGAACGGCAAGGTCACGTTCGTCCATCGTCGGATTTGGCCAGCCCTGGTACGAATCAGCGATCGACTCCCACCGACGCGGCTCGCTTCGATTGAGGAAGAGCACACCACCTCTGGCGCGCACCGCAAGATCGAAACGCCATTCCCCGACTGGGTGCCCGGTGAGATACTCGAAGCGGCAACAACCTTGACGCAGGAACAAGCCTTCGCTGTCCTTCCCGACGCCCTCCGACCCGCGTGAGTGAACACGATTGGCCTTCGACACGAGCCATGTCTGCCGTTCGGTACTCGACCGACTTCGGTTTCGAGGTGCGATGATCACGTGATGCGATGGTCGGATTTCGAGGCGGACGCGGGTCGCCTCGGCCAAGTTTCCCGCGAGCGGCTGATCGCACCTGGCGTGCTCCTCGTCGTCACGACTCGACGCGACGGGACGGCCCGGTTGAGTCCGGTCGAACCCCTCATCTTCGAAGGCGACTTGTGGCTCTCGATGATGTGGCGGTCGCGCAAGGCTGCCGACCTGGCGCGCGACGATCGCGTGCTGGTCCACAACATCGTGACCGGCCCGCAAGATCCCGGTGGTGAGATCAAGCTCCGAGGTAGGGCGATTTCGGTCAACGACGCGGACCTGCGTGGGCGCTATTGCGAAGCGGTGTCGGTGCTCGGCTGGCGTCCCGAGGAACCGCACTTCCATCTCTTTCGAATCGACATTCGCGATGTGACATTCGTCGGCTACCAGCCGAATGGCGATCAACAGGTGGCCCGCTGGCCTGCTCGTGTCGAGTTCCTGCGCCGGGCAACCTCAGCGACGAGTGTGGGCGACCCGGAGCCAATGTCCGACCTGTTCGACCACGACAATGGCCCATGCTGAGGCACGCTCAGCGCGCGTCCGCACGGACCCGTCGACGGCGGCGGGAGACGCGCCCGCAGATACATATCTGCCTGATCGGAACTCGACCGAGACGCTCCCGAGCGGGCACCTCGGCGTTCCGGTTTGTCCGTTCGGCATAGGGCACCGCTGCGGGTCGCGTGTCCGAACCGAGTTGGGAAGTGCCAGTCGCGGTGGGAGGGCGAGTCTCGTGGTTGTCGGCGCGTTCGTTTGCCGGTTGGGCGCGGCCCGACCTTCCGAGGGGCGGTGTCGTCTCGGCGATGGGTCTCGGCTGGTTGGTGACGGCGGGCGTGTCGCGATCAGGGTTTCACGGGGATGGAACCACGGCGCGGGTCTGGGCGTCTGGCATTTGAGGGCAGCAGTCCTCTGGCGCGAGTCAGGTTGTTCCGGCGTGGCCGACTGTGCCGGGCTAGTTGTACCGTGGGAAATCAGAAGGGTTCTCTTTGGGGGGTGGGTGGGGTGGCTGGTAGGTCTGCTCGTTTTCCGCAGGTTCTTGTTGTTGTGCTCGCGGCGGTTGTGTTGGCCGCGGTGGGGATGACCGGTTCGGGCGCTTCGGTTGGGGCGAGTCCGTTGCCGGTGGTGACGGTGACGCCGAGCACGAATCTGGTCGATTTGCAGCAGGTGACGGTGACCGGTTCGGGCTTCAGCGCCAACGCGCAGATCGGGACGGTCGAGTGTCGGTCGGGCGCGCTGAGCGAAGTCGATTGTGATCTGTCGACGCTCGTCTATACCCAAGCGAACGCGAGTGGAGCGTTCACGTTGCAGCGTTACGTGCGTCGCCTGATCGCCGTGAACGCGAACACGGTCGATTGTGGCGCGCCGTCCGGCTGCATTTTGGGTGCGGGGAATATCGCGAACTTGAGCGAGGCGAACGGTCAGGCGATCGTCTTCAACCCGAATGTTCCGCCCCAGGTCCCGAAGATCACGGTCACGCCGCACACCAAGCTGGTCGACCATCAACTCGTCGAGGTCGACGGCACCGGCTTTTCGCCCGCGACCAGCGTATCGATCTCGCAGTGTGTCACCCACCCGCCCGCGGGCGCGTTCCAGGCTTGCGACTACGCGACCTCACGGTATGTGACCATCGACGACGACGGCACGTTCCAGGCACCCAACTTCGCGTTGGAACGCATCCAGACCACATACACGACGAACGGGCTGCTGAAGATCGATTGCGCGGCCGCGCCCGGCCGGTGTGACATCGAAGCGGTGTCGTTCAGTTATGGGACCTCGGCACCGCTGAGCCTCCCGTTGTCGTTCGATCCGAACGTCGCGCCCGTGGTCGCGCACGTACAGGTATCCCCGACTCTCGGCTTGCATGACTTGCAAGCCGTTACTGTCACCGGGACCGGGTTCACTCCCGGTGTTGCGGTCTACGTCGAGGAATGCGCCGTGGAGTCGGCCCTGCTATTCGCGTCATGCGATTACACCAACAGCCGTTCGGTCACCGCAGGTTTTCACGGCGAGTTCCTCCTGACCTTCTCGGCACGTCGCAACATCGCTGCGTTCGTGTACCCGATCGGTGCCGCGAACACCGACTGCGCCACCAAGCCGGGCGTCTGCGAACTCGTCGTTCAAGGCAGCCAGTCGCAAGACCCCGTGACCACCGGGTTGACGTTCAACCCCACCGTCAAGGCCGTCTCGCCCAGCATCTCGGCGTCGCCCGGAACCGGCCTGCACGACAACCAACCCGTCAACGTCGCGCTGCGCGGGTTCATCCCCAACGAACCCGTCACCGTCGTTGAATGTGCGGCCGACGCGATCAGCGAGGGCGGCAACCTCTCCTACTGCGACTACACCACCAGCCAGACGACATCCGCAGCCGGGTCCGGCGCGACCACAACCACCACCAATGTCCATCGCGCCATCGCCGGACAAGCTGGACTCGTCGATTGTGCTGCCCACCCCGGCGCGTGCGTTTTGGTCGCAATCGAAAACGGCTACTTCGGCGGCTCAGTCGTCGTCGGGCCGACCGGCTCCGCCAACGCACAACGACCCAACGGCAAGACCGTCCCGTTGAAAGCCGCGCCCGGCTCCAACCTTCCCAACATCGCCTCCACACCACTCACCTTCTCGACCAACTAACCAACCCCGCGGGGAGATCCCCGCGGGAGAAGTCCTGTCGAACGAACGCAGGCGATCTAGCTGCGACCTCGCTCGGCCGTGGCGCTCCCGAGCGGGCATCATGCGCTGGTGGCCGAGATGGCGCACCTGCGAGTTGAGCGCGCGGCAAGCGGTTATCGCGACCGGCTTCGGTCGTACGCCGTCATTCTCGACGGTCGGGATGCCGGCCGGGTCAAGCGTGGGCAAGCCATCGAGATTGCACTGTCGCCGGGGTCACACGTCGCGATGCTAAAGCTCGATTTGTGCTCTAGCCCGCGACTGACGTTCTCAGTGTCGCCGGGCGAGGTCGTGATTCTCGCGTGTCGACCCGGCGGCTCTGCATTGTTG
>JALYLU010000176.1 GCA_030774075.1 Actinomycetota bacterium
GAGGACCACCCCTCAAGTTCCACGGACCTACGGACAACCTCGTTCAGCTCTGCGGGCGGCTTCGTCGCCAAGTGGGGGAGCACCGGCAGCGGCGACGGTAAGTTCAACTCGCCCCGAGGCATCGCGACCGACGGCACCAACGTGTATGTCGCCGACTCCGCCAATAACCGGGTCCAGAAGTTCAGCTCTGCTGGCGGGTTCGTGGCCAAGTGGGGGAGCGCGGGCAGCGGCGACGGCCAGTTCAACGGCCCCACAGGCGTCACCGCGGACACCAACTTCGTGCTCGTCGCGGACCGCGGCAACCACCGCATAGAGGCGTTCTACGCCCGGAACGGCAACTTCACGGCTACGTGGGGCACGTTCGGCGCGAACAACGGCCAGTTCAAGAGCCCCTCCGGTATTGCCGGCTGCTGCGGCGAATTCAGTTACGTCGCCGACTCCGGTAACAACCGCATCCAGAGGTTCGACTTCACTAACTTCGTGGCCAAATGGGGCCGGAACGGGGGAGACGGCAGCGCCGGATCGGGTGACGGTGAGTTCAACAACCCCAAAGGCGTCGCCATCGACCAGGACTACAACGTCTACGTCGCCGACACCGGCAACCACCGCATACAGAAGTTCAAGCCGGTGCAGTGAGCGCCTTGCCCCAACGAGCGGGTGCGCTTACGGGGCGCGTCGGGCTTCGTCGGCAGACGCTGATGTGCAATTGCCGATCAGGCGGCTTCTGTTCAGACGTTCGTCGTTAGGAGGCCAGTTGGCGTTCGTGACGCTGAGGACGGTGCAGTACGCCTGCACCGCTTGACGTTCCAGCCGTCGTCGTGGATCACCGGTGTCAGGACGAAGCTCGGGATGCCTTCGTTAATCGCCATCGCACTTACCTTCCTCGAGCCACGAGTCGAGCGCCTGCACCAGCGCGTCTTCGCGGACGTAGACGTCGGCGGGGTGGTCATCGGTCGTGAGTCCCGGTCGAGCGCGGCGTAGCTCGCAGCGGTAGTAGCTACGGCGGTGGGCTTGGCGTTGGCCGGTCATCCGCCGGCGGCACGTGGCGCAGAACACGCGACCGCGCAGCAGGTAGGTGACGTCAGAGGGCCGTGATACTCGGACTTGTGTGGTTGTCAGTGCTTGTGCGCGTTGCCAGGCGTCGCAGTCGATGAGGGCGTCGTGTGTCGGTTCGGGGGACCCAGATCCATTCGTCTGGCGGGTTCCAGCGCAGGCTGAAGGCGCCCTGCTCGCCTCTTTCGAGCCACGTCGTGACCATGACCCTGGCCAGCTCGCGCTTCGTTCGAGAGCCAACTCCCAAGAGCGGCAGGCAGTTCGAGAGCCAACCGACCGGACCCACGGACGCCAAAAGCAAAAAGCTCAAGGCCCATGAGGATCCATCAGGAATTCCGGTGCGGTTTCAGCGACTTCTCTTCAATGCTCGGCTCCGCTACCCGTAGGTGAGATAGAGGTAGGCGATTGCGGCTGTGGCCATGAGGATGGTGGTTGCCCAGCCGAGGATCCGGGCCGCGTGTCCGTTGGTGTAGTCGCCCATGGTTTCGCGGTCGGCGGAGACGAGCATGACGAGTACGAGGAAGGGTGCGGCGAGGAGGCCGTTGATGAGCGCGGAGTAGACGAGGAGTTTGACCGGATCGATTCCGGTGAAGGTCAGCAGGGTGCCGCCGAGGGTTCCGAGGAGCACGAGCCCGTAGAAGACGGGAGCCTGGCGCGGCGAGCGGGAGAAACCCCATTCCTTGTGGAGGAGGCCGGCCATGCCGACCGAGCCCGCGCCGGCGAGGACGGGGATGGCGAGCATGCCGGAGCCGATGAAACCGAGAGCGAAGAACGTCTCGGAGAGTCCACCGGCGACGGGACGCAGGGCTTGGGCGGCTTGGGCGGCGGTGGTGATCGTGACGCTGCCGTGCGCGCCGATGGTGGCGCCGGTCGCGACGATGATCGAGAACATCACGATGTTCGAGAACGCCATGCCGACGAACACATCGAAGCGGCTAGTCCGCTGCTTGCGTGTCGCCTGCCTGGTCGGGAGGTGCGAGAGGGCGACTGCCCGGTCGCCGCCTTCGGGTTCGTCGCGGAGTTCTTCGACGCGGTGCGCGCTCTGCCAGAAGAACAAGTACGGCGAGATCGTCGTGCCGAGCACCGCGACGAGAAGGAGCATGTAGTCCTTGGTGAAGGAGATGTGCGGGATGAGGGTGTGGGAGATCACCTCGCGCCAGGAAGGCTTCGCCGCGAATAGCACGACCACGTAGACGAGGAGTGCTGCGGCAAGAAGTTTGAACATTCGGGCGATGGTTTCGAACGAACCGGCGATGATGAGTGCGCTGATGAGGACGCCGGCGCCGAGCGCCCAGAGTGCGGTCGGTCCGAGATGCAGGAGGTGCATCCCTTCTCCGACCGCAACGACATCCGCGGTGATGTTCAACAGGTTGGCGACGATGAGCGCACCGAGCAACACCGAAAGGACCGCGCGCAGGCGTGGAAACCTCTGGACCGCGAGCGCGCCGAGACTCTTGCCGGTCGCCAGCGCGGTGCGGTCACAGATCTCTTGCACTGCGGCCATGAGCCGCAGCGTGAGGAGCGCTGTCCATAACAGCGAATAGCGCCGTTGCGCCCCGGCCTGCGCGTAGGTCGCGATCCCCGACGGGTCGTCGTCGGACGCGCCGGTCACGAGACCCGGTCCAAGTGCTCGGAGATACACGCGCCAAACGGGCCCTGAAGCCGCCCGGGTCGTATCGACCCGCGACCGCCTCTGGCCGGTAGCGGGATCGGAGGCCCTAGATCGACGAACGCCCATAGCCCGTCGTCATCAGCGTCCTCAATGCGGCCCCAAGACCTTCCCGAGAATCTTGCTCTGTGATCGCTCGGGATACAAGCGCGCGCCAAGGAATCACCCGATCGGGTGATCGCGAATTCCTTCCGACGCGAACCGGTCCCTCTACAATGCGCGCATGTACATCGGGGTTGGGATGCTCGTCGTGATTCTGATCATCGTGTTGATCATCTACCTGATGCGACGCGCTTGAGTTCGTTGCCATGGCTTGCGTGCTATCCGAGAGAGGATTCTTATGACTGACAAGGATTCTGGTCCTGAGTCGGGCGCCAAGGGCGTCGTCGAGGGTGTCAAAGGCAAGGTCAAAGAAGCTGCGGGCGCGCTGAGCGGTAAAGAAGAACTGCGTCGGGAGGGCGAAGCGCAGCAGGAGAAGGCCGTCGCGCAGCGTGAGGTTGCGGTCAAGGAGGCTGAGGCCGAGAAGGCTCGCGCCGAGGCGAAGGCGCGCGAAGCCGAACAGAAGAGCCATCAGGACTAACAGGGTGGCTGGATGAACGATCCGATCGCGCTGCTCAAGAAGGATCATCGCGAAGTCGAGGTGATGCTGAAGGCACTGGTGACGTCGAAGCCTGGTGTGCGTCGGCAGGCGACGGTCAAGAAGCTCGATGCTGCACTGAGTCTCCATATGCGCATCGAAGAGGCGCATATCTATCCCCTCGTCGCGAAACGGGTCGACGAAGACGATGCCGAAGAGGCCGGTATCGAACATGGACTTGTTCGCGAGTGCCTCGCGAAACTTGTCGAGCTTGTTGCCGAACCCGGCTTCGGCGCCGCACTCGCGATGCTCACCGCAGGGATCAAGCATCACGTGAAGGAAGAGGAACAAGAAGTCCTTCCGGAGCTCAAGCGCACTCTCGACCGCAGTGAGATCGCCGAGCTGGGCGACGAGGTTGCAGAAGCGAAGAAGGCGTCAAGACGCTCAGCTCGTTAGGCACCATCGACCTTGCCGCCCGACAGAACGGGGCCCAAACGGATGAGCGGTGCCGACGCCGACGATGCCGCTGCGTTCCCTTCACCGACGCAATGTGTTGCACGTGCGCGGCGATCGAGCGGTACTTGAGTTCGAGGTCCTCGTGGAGCAGATCGATAAGGTCGCTCCAATCCGTACCGACGTTCCTTCCGTGCCAGCGGCGCCGGCCCGGCATCGCTCCCGATCGGAGGTCGGACTAAACCAATCTTCTGGCGAGCAATACGGCTCGCACCCAATGCTCGTGTCTCAACCCTTGCCGGTCAGCTCGCGTGCGGT
Organism: Actinomycetota bacterium; assembly: GCA_030774075.1. Classification (GTDB taxonomy): domain Bacteria; phylum Actinomycetota; class Acidimicrobiia; order IMCC26256; family PALSA-610; genus PALSA-610. The sequence continues at coordinate 4,071 of JALYLU010000176.1, forward strand.
GGTCACGAACGCGCGAGGACAGCAGGATCACGTTCTGGCGCGGTCGATCCAGCGCTGGTCCACGTCGCCGGGCAGTACGGCGCCGGCAGTACGGATGGCGAGCGCGCATGCGAGGAACGAGCCGCGGACTGCCAACGAGGAGTATCTGTCGGCTACGACTCATCTGGCGTGACTGAGCGTCGGTGGTGGTCGCCGAGGAGGCCGCCGCTGGCGAGTGTGACGGCTTGTACCCTGTTGCGAACACCGAGCTTCGCGAACAGGCCTCTCAGCTGAGTCTTGATGGTGTTCTCGCTGACATAAAGGTGCGCGGCGAGCTCGCGGTTGGTCATCCCCGCCGGCAGCAAGGCGAGCAGCTCGCTCTCTCGTTCCGTCAGCCCAGCGTCTCGGCCTGGCCACCGAAGATCCTCTGGCAACGCGGCGCGCTGCGAGCGTTTGGTCAGCGTGACCGTCTCGCCGCGGCTGACTGCCCGGATGCCATCGACGATCTGGATCGCGGGGACCGCTTTTGAGATGAACCCTCCTGCACCCGCGCGCAAGAGGGCGCGCACCGCGACGGTGTCATTGGAGAAGCTGAACACGATGATGGCACCGTTCGTTGGATCCGCGACGAGCTCGCGTACTCTGTCATTGGGGTCTTCCTCGCCGTACGTGTCGAAAAGCGTGATGTCGACGGCGCGCCGTGGCCCCCTCTTGACGTCGAGCTCGACAACCCGGATCTCGGGGTCATAGGGGTGCAAGAGTGCGCGGAGCCCTTCGATCACGATCTCGTAGTCATTGACGAGCGCGACACGAATGGTCTGGGACATCGCACCACGATTATGACCCGACCGGCGGCGACAGAACCATCCGTTCGGATGATTGAGCCTCGGCGAGCCGCGCGTCAACGTGACGAACGCGGGCGCCGGCACCGAGGACGTGATCCCGGTCTTCCGATCGACAGGCGTCCTCGACCTGTTCGTCGGTCCGCCCCGCATCCAGTTCGGCGACGTCGACGGCCTGGAGGTCTACATCAACTGCCGGAAACAAACCGCCTTCACCGCGGGAAGACTCCCACAAGCGTGCGGCGTGATCGGCGGAAGCGGTCTCGCCGCTCCGTAATACGTTCGTCGGGTGCCCACAGCGCCCGGCTTTTGTTCGGGGTCAAGTGCGAGCGGAGCGCGGGTGCCCGGCCTAATCGCGGTTCGCGAGTACCGCGCTAGGGCAGGGGTCGGCCCGGCAATCGTCGTCCGTTTTCACGCACGTTCACGGACGGCGCAGCGCGTTACTCGCGGACCGCATCAATCAGCGGGGCGCGCGTCAGGTGTGTGCCATCACCTGACCCGCCTCGCGCAAGTCCGACCGGCTCGCATAACGGCGCCAGAGCGAAGCGAGACAATCTGTAGGGCTGAGCGTTAGGACTCCGTAGGTGATGCTCTGTCACTCCTGGAGAGTGGTCCGTTGGGTGTAAACCATGGTCCATGGACGATGCGACGCCGTTTGAGGTCGTTCTCGTCCATCTCGATGGCTACCTGCGGGTGAAGCTGCGCGGCGAGATGGACTATCCAGCGCTCATATCCGACCAAGGGGCCACGTTGCAAGCGGTCACCCACAGCCGCGAACGCGTCGTTATCGACCTCTCCGAGGTCACGTTCATGGATTCGAGTGGGATCGCGATACTCGTCAACATCGGACGTCAACACGATGGACCGCTTCGACTCGAAGGCGTTCAGTCGGCCGTACGAAAGATTTTGGAGGTCAGCGGCCTCACCGAACTCTTCGACATCGGCGGGTAGAGACCGAGCAAACGTGAACTGTCCCGGCGCGCTGATTCTGCACGCGGACGGAAGCGCCGCGGGCTGCCATGAAATGCTTGTTGCGTACGCAGTTTCGGCACGCACGTAAAGTCGTTGCGCGATCGGGGGCCGAACCTGACGCCCGCCGAGTGGATGCACTCCGTCGGCGACAACGTGCCATACCACGACAACTGTCCACAGTTGGGCCGCGGGAACATGAGGTAGCGCAAGGTCGAGCGGACGTCCGTTGCGTGCGGCGCATCCCTGCCCCGCATCGACGGCCCGCCTAGCTCCAACCCATGCGAGAAGGTCACATGCCAGCTGACTTACCTCACATGCAGGGGATCTCGCCACAGGCTTATCCTCGAACGCACGGGCGTGGGTTACTCCAAGCAAAGTCGACTCGGACCGCGAAGCCTGGCTCGCAGGGAGGCAACATGAGATTCCTCCTCACGTTGGTCCGTCGGATCTGGTCGGTGAGCGATGCTCCATCGACCAGGCGAACCCAGATTGCACGCTCGCAACATCACGGTCTAGTGCCGATCGGCAGTTACGGCGTTGGTAGCCGCCTGCAGTGAGTGTCACCCGTCGAGTCGTCTCAGTGCTCGCCGCACGTGCTCATCAAGGTGCGCGAGTGACAATTGATAGTTGGGCACATGGCCTTGCTCTCGGTCCGCGGCGAGGGACTCCGCAAGGTAATGCCGTGAGCTGAACACACACATGAGGTCGTACACGGCGAGTTCGTCAGAGGTGCCGCCGACGATGCCCGAGTATGCGTCGGCGAGGCGATCGGCGATGTCCGGTCCGAGGAGTACGCACACCGAGGCTCGGCAATACGCGAGGTCGTACCACCGGGTGTCGAGCCGTGCTGCGCTCCAGTCGACGACACCACTGATGCGGCCGCGGTGCCAGACGACGTTGCCCGGGTGGAAGTCGCCGTGAGTGAGGACGCGCTCGGACGTACCTGAAGGCAGACGTGCTGTGACGGCGCTAACGGCGGCGGCGGTCAGCGGATCGTGTTCGCCCGCTGGTGCGCGCCAAGTCTCGAAACGTGGAGGTCGCGTGACCGCACCCTCAGCCCCGTCCAAAGGCGTTTCGTGCAACTCCGCCAGCGCCTGCGCGAGCGCCCCGACCCACGAGTCGACGTCCTTGGGCGTCAAGTCCGGACGCCCAGGCAACCGCGACATGACCACGGTGGGCCTGCCGAACCAGACGGACTCCAGATCAGCAACGATCGGCTCAGGCACCGGCAGCGCGACCCGCTGGGCGAACCCGAGACGACTCCACTCCAACGGTGCCGTGCCGTCACCGTCGCGGTAGAGCTTGACGACCACACGGCGCGGGGCGCGATCGAGTGTTACGTCATAGGCATCGGTCATCCCGGCTCCCGCCAAGCGACGCAACCGCGTTACACGCGCGCCCGGCGCTACAGCTTCGGCCAACGCCCTCCACCCAGGGTGTCTCGGCGACATGGACCTCAGTGTCACACGTCGCGCCAGATTGCCCGCTCCGGGGCGCTTATGCGAGCGCAGACCGGCAGACATGCGCGTTCGAATTACTGGCTGTAATGATCGGCGAGAACGCAGTCGATGACCTCGCGGGGTCCGCCCCGCCGTCCGAATCGAAGCGCGGCGTCGTGGGCGTTTTCACCGTCGCGCTCCTGACGCGGGAGCGTGATGAGCGCCTTCCAGAGCGCCCACCCGCGTCCACGTGCCCAGGTGGCATCGTCGAGCCCAACGCCCTTGCGGAACACGCTTTTGCTTTCATCACCGAAAAAGGTCCACGCCATCACGAGATCGCATGCCGGGTCACCAACACCGGCACACCCGAAGTCGATCACCGCTTGCAAACATCCATTCACGACGAGCAGGTTCGAAGGCACGACATCTCCGTGCACCCACACCGGCGACCGATCCCAGGTGGTGGCGAGGGCCGCGTCCCACACCTCGGTCGCAGCATTGCGTTCAACCTCGTCAGGCAACAGCTCGATCGAATCTCGCGCTTGGGCGTCGTAGGTGTCGAGCCGCCCACCACGGAAGAAGTTGTGGTTCCCGGGTGGAGGGCCGTCGCTCGCATCGACCTCGTACAACGCAGAGAGAAAGTCCGCAAGGTCAGATGCGAACTCGGTTACGTCCGCGATTCGATCCGCGCTCGCTGGCACGCCGTCGATCCACCGGTAGATCGACCACGGCCGAGCGAATCCGCCGCTGGGCTCTCCGATAGCTACGGGTTCCGGTATTCGCAGCGGCAAATAGCGAGCGAGGACGGGCAACCAACGCTGCTCCTTCTCGACTTGAGCCGCGTAGGCATCAGCGCTCGGGAGACGCACCAACAACTCGTCGCCCAGTCGGAACGTCGTGTTGTCCCAGCCGTCGAGCGCGACCGGCACGACTGTGAGATCGGCCCACTGCGGAAACTGCTCGGCGACCAGTCCAGCCGCGACAGCAGCCGTGATGTCTCTCTTCTCCACGCCGAGATTCTTGCCCGATCGCCGCGAAGTTGAAATCGATTTGCCGGGTCAACGTGTCCGTCTTCGAGGGACGCACCGATTGCCCAGACTCTGGGGCGGATGTGCAAGTGCCGATCGGGCAGTTCGGTCGCGTCAACGGGACGCGGTCATACGGGCTTGCTCGCGATCGTGAGCGTCCCGGACGGGCACACCGAGTGCAGGGGTCGAGGTCGGGAAGACGGTTGGGGCACGAGCGGTACGAACGTTGACAGAATTCAGCGCATGGGCCATCGAGGAGTGGCGATCGAACACATCGAGACGGATCGGTTGTCGCTCAGGCCGCTGACGTCCCACTGAGCTTGGCCCGTTGTTCCGGACGGGTTGGGTGTGTTGATCATGCCGCGTGGGTGGTCTCGTAGTCGATGGGGCTGAGCATCCCAACGGACGAGTGCCGTCGTTGCGGGTTGTAGAAGCACTCGATCCATTCGAAGATGGCGGAGGGGAGCTGTTCGCGGGTCGACCATCGTGGCTGGCGGTCGAGGAGCTCGAGCTGCAAGGTGCCGAAGAAGCTCTCCGCGACCGCGTTGTCGAACGCGTCGCCGACGGTGCCCATCGAGCCGAGCAGTCTTGCTG
>JALYLU010000177.1 GCA_030774075.1 Actinomycetota bacterium
CCGGGCCTGTCGAACCTCGAGTACGCGCCGCTGTGCGAGGTGATGGGCACCTCGCCCTTGCTCGGCGAGGCGACGAACTGCTCCGCGCCCGACACCGGCAACATGGAGATTCTGGCGCAGTTCGGCACGCAACTGCAGCAGGAACAGTGGCTGCGCCCGCTCCTCGACGGCGAGATCCGTTCCTGCTTCGCGATGACCGAGCCGTGGGTCGCGTCGAGTGACGCCACGAACATCTCGAGTCGCATCGACCGCGACGGCGACGACTACATGATCAACGGGCACAAGTGGTTCACGAGCGGCGCGCTCGACCCTCGATGCAAAGTGGCCGTCTTCATGGGCGTCACCGATCCCGACACCGACACGTATCACCGCCAGTCGATGATCCTCGTGCCGATGGACGCGCCGGGAGTCAGCGTCGTGCGCGGCCTACCGGTGTTCGGGCATTCCGAGGGCGGCGGTCATGGCGAGACGGTGTGGGAGAACGTGCGGGTCCCGAAGGAGAACCTTCTCGGCGAGGAAGGCAGCGGTTTCGCGATCGCGCAGGCGCGCCTCGGCCCGGGCCGTATCCATCACTGCATGCGTGCCATCGGGATGGCCGAACGCGCGCTCGATCTCATGTGTATGCGGGCGCAGACGCGCGTCGCGTTCAAGAAGCCGCTCGCCGATCAGGGTGTGGTGCAGGCGAACATCGCGGAGTCGCGTATGCAGATCGAACAGGCGCGCCTCCTCACGATGAAGGCCGCGTGGATGATGGATACGGTCGGCAAGAAGAACGCGCGGACGGAGATTGCCGCGATCAAGGTCATCGCGGCTCGGGTCGCGACCGACGTGATCGACCGCGCGATCCAGCTGTTCGGCGGAGCGGGTGTCACCGACGACTGGCCGCTCGCTTCGATGTACGCGCACGCACGCACGCTGCACCTGGTCGACGGTCCGGACGAGGTCCACCTGCGTCAGATCGCGCGCAACGAGCTCGGGAAGTACGCCCACCTCCGCCCGGCCGGCTACTGACCCGGGACGCACGCGATGAAGGTGCGGATAGGGTACGGACTCGGAAACCTGCGGCGGCTCGAGGGGGACGCGCTGGGCGCGCTCGCGGCGGGACTCGAACGCAACGGCTTCGACTCGCTCTGGCTCTCCGAACGCATCAGCGGTCCCGCGCCCGATCCCGTGGTCGCGCTGACGTTCGCGGCGGCGCGGACGAGCAAGATCAAGCTCGGTACGAGCGTCTCGGTGCTGCCGGGTCGGAGCCCGGCGCTGGTCGCCAAGGAGTGGGCGACGCTCGACGTGCTTTCGGGAGGTCGGGCGCTCCCTGCGTTCGGGCTCGGGATCGTGCACCCGGTCGAGCAGCAGGCGTTCGGTGTCGAGCGCGGCGACCGGGCGTCGATCTTCGACGAAGCGCTGCCGTTGCTCCGCCGGCTCTGGGCCGAGGACGACGTCGACCACGACGGGCGTTGGTTCCACTACGAGCACATGAACGTGCTGCCCAAACCTGCGCACCCGCTCGACGTGTGGCTGGGCGGGCGCGCGCCCGCCGAGCTGCGGCGCGTCGGCCGGCTGGGCGACGGCTGGCTCGCGAGCTTCGCGACACCCGACCAGTGCAAGGCCGGCCGGGTCGCGATCGAAGACGCGGCCGAGGCCGCGGGCCGCGAGATCGATCCCGAGCACTTCGGCGTGATGGCGCTGTACACGCACGACGCACTCCCCGACTCCTTCGCACAGGCGATCAGGAGCCGGAACCCCGATGTCGTGATCGACGACCTCGTCGCGCGCGGATGGTCGGAACTACACGATCTCTGCGCCCGCTACATCGCGGTCGGATTTTCGAAGCTCGTGCTCGTCCCGCTGAGTGAGCCGGGCGACTGGGACGACGAGCTCGCGGCCGGCGCGTCGGCACTGCTCCCGCTACAGCGCTAGGCGTCGAGGAAGCGCCGAAGGCCGACGATCGAGCCGATGACGCCGATCGCCGCGCCGATCGCCAGCACGAGAATTCCGATACCGAGCGCATCGGCGGACGTGACCCGGAAGGTCGAGAGAAGCGAGTGCTGGTTGCTCAACAGGTTCGCGATGATGATCTTGAGCGCCCAGACCAGCCCGAACGCGAAACCCGCCCCGATCGCGCCTTGTACAAGACCCTCGGCCATGAACGGCACTCGCACGAACCAGTTCGACGCGCCGACGAGCTTCATCACCTCGATCTCGCGCCGACGTGCGAAGGTTGCGAGGCGAATCGTGTTGACGATGAGGAACAACGACGACGCGAGCAAAACGCTCGCCATCGAGATGAATGCGAGCCGTATCCACCGGGTCGCGGTCAGCAAGCGTTTGATCTGCTGCGCGGCGGTGATGACGGTCGCGACGTTCTGCTGACCCTCATAGCGAAGCGCCAACGGAGCCGTGAGCTCGGCCCGTTGGGGCTCGACGCGGAACGACTCGGGCAAGTCGCTCGGCTTCGTGGACTCGACCAACGCGGGCTGGTCGGCGAAGTCCTTCTTGAAGATGTTGTACGCGTCCTGCTGGTTCAGGTACTTATAGGACTTCACCTGCGGGTCGGCCTTGAGCTCCTTCTCGATCACCTGCACCTGTTTCTTCGCCGATCCGACCTTCATGAAGATCTCGAGCTCGATGCCGTGCTTCCATTGTTGCGTGCCGTGATCGACCGTCGCCGACACGAGCAGAATCCCACCGAACAGGAACAGCGAGATTGCGACCGTGATGATGCCGGCGATCGTCATCAACAGGTTGCGCCGGAGCGAGATCAGTGTCTCGCGCGCGAAGTAGGCGAGGCGCGACATCAGCTGCCGACTCCGTAGACGCCGCGGACCTGGTCGCGCACGAGGCTGCCGTGGTCGAGCTCGATCACCCGGCGCCGCATCGCGTCGACGATGCGCTGGTCGTGCGTCGCCATGACGACGGTGGTCCCGGTGCGGTTGATGCGGTCGAGCAGCCGCATGATGCCGACCGTCGTGGCGGGGTCGAGGTTTCCGGTGGGCTCGTCGGCGAGCAGGATGAGCGGCCGGTTGACGAACGCGCGGGCGATCGAGACCCGCTGTTGCTCACCGCCGGACAGCTCGGTCGGGAAGTTGTCGGCCTTCTTCGTCAGACCGACGAGGTCGAGAATCTGCGGCACCTGAGTGCGCACGATGTGCTTGGGCCGCCCGATCACCTCGAGCGCGAAGGCGACGTTCTCGTAAACCGTCTTGTTGGCGAGGAGCTTGAAGTCCTGGAAGACGCAGCCGATGTTGCGCCGCAACTGCGGAACCTTCCATGCGCCGAGACGCCCGATGTCGCGACCCGCGACCAGTACCCGGCCCCCGGTTGCCACCTCGTCGCGTAACAGAAGTTTGAGGAACGTCGATTTCCCCGAACCCGACGGCCCGACGAGGAATACGAATTCGCCCTTCAGGATCTCGAGAGAAAGCTCCCGGAGAGCGACGACATCGCCCTTGTATGCCTTAGTGACGTCTTCGAATCGAATCATGTGGGGCGCAGCATCGGAAGCGAGACGAGGGTAGCAGCGGGCTCGGGTTTCGCGGTGAACAGTACCGGATTATGTTGAATTCCTCGATCTACGCCAGTGCAGGTAGCTCTCGATGAACCCGTCGAGGTCGCCATCGAGCACCGCTTGCACGTTCCCGGTCTCGTAGCGCGTTCGTTCGTCCTTCACGAGCTGATACGGAGCCAACGTGTACGTGCGGATCTGGTTGCCGAACGCAACATCCTGCTTGTCGCCCGACAGACGCACCAGCTCCCTGCGCTGTTCCTCGCGCTGACGCTCCGCGAGCCGCGCCGCGAGGATTTGCATCGCCTTCGCCCGGTTTTGGAGCTGAGAGCGTTCGTTCTGGCACGACACCACGACGCCCGTCGGCAGGTGGGTGATCCGCACCGCCGAATCGGTGACGTTCACGTGCTGCCCGCCCGCACCCGAGGAGCGATACGTGTCGATGCGCAGATCGTTTTGATCGATCTCGGGTTGTTCGGCCTGCTCGAGCGCCGGAACGCAGTCGAGCGACGCGAACGCGGTCTGCCGGCGCGCATTCGCGTCGAAGGGCGAGATGCGGATCAACCGGTGCACGCCGCGCTCGCCTTCGAGCATCCCGTACGCATATCGGCCCTTCACGATGAAGGTCGCCGACGTGATACCGGCCTCCTGACCTTCCTGCACCTCGTCGAGCTCGACCTCGAAGCCCTTGCCCTGTGCCCACCGCGTGTACATGCGCAGCAGCATCTGAGTCCAGTCCTGCGCGTCCGTTCCGCCGGCGCCCGAGTGGACCTCGCAGATCGCGTCGCGCACGTCGTGCTCGCCGCTGAACAGCGCGCGGAGCTCCAGACGGTCGAGATCTCGAGCCAATCCTCCGATGCTCTCGGCGATCTCCGATTCGTAGGAAGCGTCGTCTTCGTCCCGCGCGAGCTCGTACAAGGTCTTGACGTCCGACAGTCGCCGTTCGAGCTCGTCGACGAGCTCGACATCCTCGCGGACGCTCGACATCTCGGACGTGACCTCGCGCGCCCGATCGGCGTCGTCCCACAGGTCGGGTGCGCTCGCCTGCTCCTCGAGGTCCGCGAGCCGAGCGCGCGCGTCGTCGATGTGCAGGTATTTGTGTGCCTCGGCGACTCGGCGCGCGAGGTCGGCGATCTCCTCCGAGAAATCACGCATGGGACCGAGATTTCATCTCCCGTGGCAGAGCTTGTACTTCTTGCCGCTGCCGCAGAAGCAGGGCTCGTTGCGGCCGGGGGTCTTCGCGGCTCGCACCGGTTGTTGTGGTACCTGCTCGGTCGGGAGGGGCATCGGTTCCTCGGCGTCGAAGGCCAAGGGCGTCGCGGCGGCCTGCGCCGCCATCGCGGCCTCGATCGCGTTCGAGCCCTGCACGGGATCGCTGGGAGCGCTGTACGAGACGTTGCGGATGTCGGGGCGCGGCTCCTCGTCGATCACGACCTGCAAGTGGAAGACGTAGCGCACGAAGTCGTCTTCGATCTGGCCCATCATGGCCTCGAACATGTCGAAGCCCTCGCGCTGCCACTCCGAGAGCGGGTCCTGCTGGCCCATGGCGCGCAGGTTGATGCCCTCTTGGAGATAGTCCATCTCGTACAGGTGTTCGCGCCAGTGCTGGTCGATCACCGAGAGCATGACCCGGCGCTCGATGTCGCGCAGCGTGTCGGCGCCGATTTGCTCGCCCTTGTCCTCGTAGAGCGACTTCGCGTCGTCGACGAAGAGGTCCTCGAGCGCTTCCCTGCCGATCACCTCGTCGATCTGCTCCTTGGTGATCCGCGTCGGGTAGTAGAGGCGCGCGGCATCGAGCAGACCGGGCACGTCCCAGTCCTCGAAGTACTCCCCTCGGCAGTATTGGACGACGAGCCGGCTGATCGCAGACTCGATCGCCAGGATCGCGTCGGCACCAAGGTCCTCGCCGTCGAGGATTTGCTGGCGACGTCTATAGATGACCTTGCGCTGCTCGTTCATCACCTCGTCGTACTTGAGAACGTTCTTGCGGATCTCGAAGTTGCGATCCTCGACCGTTCCCTGCGCGCGCTCGACCGCGCGCGAAACCATCTTCGACTCGAGCGGCACGTCATCGGGGAAGGACGCGTTCATGACCCGCGACATGAGTCCGGTTGCGAAGAGGCGCATCAGCTCGTCCTCGAGGGACAGGTAGAAGCGACTCTCACCCGCGTCGCCCTGCCGGCCCGACCGGCCCCGCAGCTGGTTGTCGATGCGTCGCGACTCGTGCCGTTCGGTGCCGAGCACGTACAGACCGCCGAGGGCGCGCACCTTCTCGCCTTCGGCCTTGCACTCGTCGTCGAACCGCGGGAGCAACTCCCGGTAGCGGGCGTCGAACTCGGGCGTGCCGACGGCCAGCCCTTCCTTCATGCACTCGCGACGCGCGAGGCCTTCGGGATTACCACCGAGCAGGATGTCGACGCCGCGGCCCGCCATGTTGGTCGCGACGGTCACCGATTGCAGCGTGCCGGCCTGGACGACGATCTCCGCTTCCCGCTCGTGTTGCTTCGCATTCAGGACCTCGTGCGGGATGCCCTTCTTCTGCAGCTCGCGCGACAGGTTCTCCGATTTCTCGACCGAGATCGTGCCGACCAGCACCGGTTGGCCCTTCTCGTAACGCTCGGTGATGTCCTCGATCGCGGCCGCGTACTTCGCGTCCTCCGTCTTGTAGATGTAGTCGGCGTGGTCGAGGCGAACCATCAACCGGTTCGTGGGGATCGACACCACCTGGAGGTTGTAGGTGTGCGCGAACTCTCCGGCCTCGGTCGACGCGGTACCCGTCATGCCGCTGAGCTTCTCGTACAGCCGGAAATAGTTCTGGAGCGTGACAGTGGCGAGGGTTTGGTTCTCCTCTTTGATCTTCACGCCCTCTTTGGCCTCGACCGCCTGGTGCAAACCCTCGCTCCACCGGCGGCCTTCGAGGATACGACCGGTGAACTCGTCGACGATCTTCACCTCTCCTGCTTGGATGATGTAGTCGACGTCGTGCTTGAACAGTTCCTTGGCCCGCAGTGCCTGCTGGAGTTGGTGCACGTAATTCTGGTGGACGTTCTCGTAGAGATTCTCGACGGCGAGCGCCGTCTCGACACGCGAGATGCCATCCTCGGTTGGGACGACCGTTCGCTTGGCCTCGTCGACCTCGTAGTCGCGGTCGCGTTGCAAACCGCGCGCGACGCGGGCGAACTGGTAGTAGAGCTCGGCCGCGTCAGCCGCGCGTCCCGAGATGATGAGCGGGGTGCGCGCCTCGTCGATGAGAATCGAGTCGACCTCGTCGACGATGCTGAAGAAGTGGGCCGACCACGACTGGTTGCGGCGACCCCGCTGCACCTGCTCGCCGATATCGACGACCATGTTGTCGCGCAGGTAGTCGAATCCGAACTCGTTGTTCGTGCCGTACGTGATGTCGCAGTCGTACTGGGCGCGCTTCTCGTCGGGGGTCGAGTCGTCGGGGATGATGATGCCGATCGAGAGCCCGAGGAACCGGTGTAGCCGCCCCATCCACTCCGCGTCGCGCCGGGCGAGGTAGTCGTTCACCGTGACGAGGTGGACGCCCCGGCCGGCGATCGCGTTCAGGTACGCCGGCAGCGTCGAAACGAGCGTCTTGCCCTCGCCCGTCTTCATCTCCGCAACCCAGCCGAGGTGGAGCGCGGCGCCGCCCATGACCTGGACATCGAAGTGCCGTTGCCCGAGCACCCTCCTGCCCGCTTCGCGGACGACCGCGAAGGCCTCGGGGAGCAGGTCGTCGAGCACGTCGGCGACGAGGTCCTTCTCGTGATCGGGATCCTTGGCCTCGGAGCGCGCGCGCTCGACCCGCTGCTTGAACTCGGTCGTCTTGGCGACCAACTGCTCGTCGGACAGGCGCTCGATCTGGGGCTCGAGGGCGTTGACCTCGGGCACGATCGCCTGGACCGCCTTGAGGCGCCGGCCCTCCCCGACGTGGAGAATCTTGTTCAACAATCCCATGCGGCGGGCGAGTCTACCGGCCGTTTCGCCGGGATCCGGGCGTGCGAGGTGTGCCCCGCCTCGCACTGGTCAGGGCGCGTCGACGAGCTTCTCGCGCACGGCGTACATCGCGGCTTCGACGCGCGAGCGCACCTGGAGCTTCTCCAGGATGTTGCGGACGTGATTGCGAACAGTGTTCTCGGCGATCACCAGGTCGATCCCGATGTCCTTGTTCGACATCCCGCGCGCGATGAGCCGCAAAACCTCGAGCTCACGGTCGGTGAGGCGCCGTCCGTCGTGTTCCTCCTCGAGCCGCCGCGACAAGGCGTTGAACTCCGAGAGAAGCTTCGTGGTCATCGACGGTGAAACCAGCGCCTGCCCGCTCGCGACCGCGCGGATAGCGTCGGCGATCTCGTCGATGGCAACCTCCTTCAGGAGATAGCCGGTCGCCCCCGCGCGCACCGCCCCGTAGAGATCCTCCTCGTCCTCCGATTCGGTCAGCATCAGGATGCGCACCGCGGGTTGGGCGACCCGGATCCGGCGCGCGGCTTCGATCCCGTTGACGCTCGGCATCCGGACGTCCATGAGCACGACGTCGGGCTGCAACTCCGCGGCCTGCTCGATCGCCTCCATCCCGTCTCGGGCCTCGCCCACGACCGCGAGGTCGGATGCGGAGCGCAGGACCTGCAACAGCCCGTGCCGGAACAGTGCGTGGTCGTCGACCACCAGAACGCGAACAACCTCCGTCCCGTCGCCGAGGACGTCGACCACTAGCCGGTGACTTCGATGAGGCCGAGCGCCCCGTCGCGACGCCGGTACAACACCGCGGCGTTGTCCGACTCGGTGTTGCGGAACAGAAAGAAGTCGTGGCCGAGCAGCTCCATCTGCAGCGCGGCCTCTTCGGGATGCATCGGCTTCACCGCGAACTGCTTGGTCTTCACGATCGCCGGACCGGTGTCGTCGCTCTCCTCTTCCTCGTCGAGCTCGCCGAGCCCGTTCGTCGACGTGTCGCTGCGCGCGTCGCGCCCGCGTGCCCGGTTCCCGCGCCTCACGCGGCGCTCGTGCAGACGCCGCATCTGGTGTTCGACCTTCTCGAGCGCGAGGTCGAGCGCCATCGCGTGCTCGGCGGCGGCGGCGCTGCCCTTCACGAGGTGATGCGTGAGGTGCGCGAGGATCTCGCACGTGCAGGAGTCGCCGGCGCGACGTGTTTGATGCAACCCGTAGTCGACATCGATACGTCGGACGTCATGCGCGTACTTGCCGAGGCGCTCCAGCTTTTCCAGCGTGACCGCGCGAAGCGCCGGGGCGACCTCTACATGCTTGCCGAAGACTACGACGTCCATGTGCTCCCAATCGAGGTCGGTGCACGAATGCCAGCCCGAGTAGCCGGAGTATATGCAGGCACGTCGAGACGGCCGCCAGGTCGCGGAGTCCGGGCGATCGTCGCGGCGAGCACCGCACGGGCGCCGGCAGCCCGT
>JALYLU010000178.1 GCA_030774075.1 Actinomycetota bacterium
CCGTTGCGCCGGTCTCCGAATTCCATTGCTCGATCGTGCCCCCGCCCGAGCCGACGTAGAGCTGCCGGCCCCGCCAGGCGGCGGTCGCGACCTGCTCGAACCGGAGCGATCCAGGTCCCACCCTCGCCGAAGAACGGTCGCCGGAGACGAGGCGACTGAACAGTTGGTCACCGGACGGCAACGCAAAGACCGTCACCGCACCCGCACCACCGCCCGGATCAAACGCGACTGCGAGGCGCGTGCCGTCGGGAGACGCAGCGGCACCGATCACGGGACCCGGCAGCGTTCGCGGTGAAACGCGGAACGCGCCATGCGCCGGATCGACGGCCATGACCTCTCTGCGAGACACGAACGCGAGCAGGTCGTCGCGGATCCACAGGCTGTCGGGTACCGCCGCGTCGAAGTCGAGATCGGGGATCGTGAGATCTCGCAGCCGTCGTCCTGATCGCGCATCGACGATCCGCACGGTGTGAGCGCTGGGATCGGCGACGGCCATGAGCCGCGAATGCGGGTCGAAGCTCGGCGCGCCGTGGGGCCCCCCGAAGACTTCACCACCACCGCTGTGCGGGCGCGGCGCGGTGTTGTCGCCCTCGAAGCGAATGAACGCGGGATCGTGCAGTAAGGAGCCCAACAGCGCGCTTCGCGTCTGCACGCTCGGCTGCCGGTCGTAGGCCTCGAGGGCGAGCAGCATCGAGAGGTCCCGTTTCGACGGCGCGAGCCGCTGAGACTCCGCGACGAGCCGGGCGACCACGGCGCGGACGGCGGCCCGCTGGCTCCGGTCGGCTTCGTCGCGTGCGTTGCCCCGTTCCACGAGCGCGAGCGCGGCTGACACCAGCGCGACGACGAGCAACAACGCGGTCGCGGTCAGCAGCACGCGGAGCCGGCGGACCCGCTGCTGCGCGTCCTTTCGTTCACGATCAGCGAGTTGCCGGCTCGCGGTGAGGAACTCTCGTTCGGTCACCGCGAGCGGGAGCTTCGCGGCGACGTCGTCCGCGGCCGCGAGCCGCGACCCTCGGTAGAGCCCGGCGTCGTCGCGTCCTTGCTCCTGCCACTCGGTCGCGCTCTGCGTGAGCGCGCGCCGGACGCGGATCGCGTCGCGGTCTTCGTCGATCCACTCCCGCAGTCGCGGCCACTCGCGCAGCAGCGCTTCGTGGGCGACCTCGATCGTCGGCTCGCGCGTGATCGGGTGGTGGTCGAGCACGAGCAGCCGGTTCGCGCGGTAGGAGTCGACGACGTCCGGCGCCACATCGGCGAGCTCCGGCATCGTGGCGCGCCGGCGCAAGTTGTCACCCTCGTCGCCGCTGGTCACCAGCTGCATGAACAGACGCCGCACGTCCGCGCGTCGTTCCTCCGGGATCCCTTCGTACAGCTGCTCGGCCCGGCGCGCGACCGAACCACCGATTCCGCCCAGCTCGTCGTAGGACGCCGCGGTCACGGTCGCGGTCGCACGCCCCTCGTACAACTCAGTCAGCGTGAACTGGAGAAGCGGGAGTGCGCCGGCGCGGCTGACAACGTCGTCGACGATCGTGGCGACGAGGCCGGCCTCGAAGCGCACGCCGACGCGCTCCGCGGGCACGACGATCGCCCGCTGGAGCTCCGACGCGCTCATTGGCGTCACCGCGAACGTCGTGTCGCGCACGATGGGCCCGAGGGTCGGGTGCTGCAGCGGCCGGTCGTAGAGATCGGCCCGCAGCGTTACGACCACGCGCACGGGGTCTCCGTGGTCGGCGGCGCGCACGAGTAGCTCGATGAACCGGTCGCGCGTGCGGTCGGACTCGACGAGCGTCCACAGCTCCTCGAACTGGTCGATGACGAGCACGATCCGGGCGCCGTCGGGCGCGATCTCGCCGACCACGTCGACGAGACCGTCGGGCGTCAGCAGACGGTCGCGCAACGCTGCGGCGTCGGCGGCCGTTGCGACGCGCCGCAACGCCGCTTCCAGCTCCGCGAGCGGGTCCGAACCCGGCACCATCGACACGACCAGTGCGCCCGTCCGACGCGCCGCAGGGACGAGCCCCGCGTGCACGAGCGAGCTCTTCCCCGATCCCGACGGACCGACGACCGCGACGAACGCCTCGATGTCCACCCGCGATGCGAGCGCGGCGACGAGCTCGTCGCGTCCCTCGAACTCGGACGCGTCGGCCTCCCGAAACGCGCGCAAGCCCTTGTACGGGTTGGTGCCTCCGACCTGAATGCTCGTCACGGTCTGCGACGTCGTGCGCGGGGCAGACGCGCCAGCGAGCGGATCGTTCGCTCGTACCACGTCCGCGGACGCGGACGCGAGCGCGACGTGCCAAGCCTGGGCGAGCATGCTCATACTCTCGTAGCGATCGCTCGGATGCGGCGCGGTCGCGCGTTGCAACACCACATCGAGTGTCTCGGGCAGATCGGGACGGAGTTCGGTTACCGACGGCACCGCGACGCCGAGCTTCGCGCTGAGTACCTCGGTTGCTGTCGCTCCTGCGAACGGGGCTTGCGCCGTGAGCGCCTCCCACAGCAGCACGCCGAAGGAGTACTGGTCGGAAGCGGCGTCGGCCACGCCGTCGCGCGCGTGCTCCGGACTCGCATACAGCGGCGAACCCGCGGACCGCAGGTCGACGTCTGCGCCTTCGCCCTCGGCGACCGCGATTCCGAAGTCCGCGAGATAGCTGTTCCCTGCGTCGTCGAACAAGACGTTCGCGGGCTTCACGTCGCGGTGCACCACGCCAAGGGCATGGGCGGCGGCAAGCGCACCGCCGATCTCGTCGACGATACGCGTGACACGCTCGAGCGGCAGGGGACTGTCGGCGACGAGAACGGCCAGCGATCCGCCGCGCAGCAGCCGAAACACGAGGTACGCCCCGCCGGGCTGCCGCCAAAAGTCGTACAGCGGAACGACGTGTGGGTGCTCGAGCCGCGCCACGAGCTGCGCTTCGGCCTCGAAGCGCCGCACGAACTGCGCGTCGTCGGCCAGTTCCGGGCGTACGACCTTGATCGCGACCTCTCGGCCGACGCTGGGCTGCACCGCGCGATACACGGCGCCGAACGCACCTTCCCCGATGATCTCGCCCAGCTCGTATCCGGGAACCGAGATGCCGGTGGCGGGGGCAAGCGACGCGTCGCCGAGCGTGATGCGGCGCTCCAGATCGACCAGGCTGTCGGACGGCTCGAGCCCCGTTTCCTCGGCGAGATAGTCGTAGTAACGGCGGTACGCACGGAGCGCCTCCGCCTGCCGGCCGCACAGATACAGCGCGCGCATCAACAGCGCGACGAAGGATTCGCGCAACGGGTGCGTCGCGATGAGCGCCTCGAGCTCCGCGACCGCTTCGGCGTGGCGGCCGGTCTCGACAAGACAGTTGGCGCGCTCTTCGAGGGCGACGAGCCGTAGTTCCTCGAGCCGTACCGCGACTGGGCGCAGCCACCATTCGTCGGCGTCGTCTCCGAACGCGCGTCCCGACCAGAGACCGAGTGCGTCGTCATACGCAGCCAACGCGTTGGCGGGCGCCTTGTCGCGCGCCTCGGCGAGTCGCGCCTCGAACTGCGCGGCGTCGTACGTACACCCGTCGAGCACCAGCGAGTAGCCCGCGTCCGTGTGCACGACGTATTCCTCGCCGATCGCGGCGCGCAGCCGCGACACATACGACATCACCGTGCGCCGGGCACCGTCGCGCACCTCGCCGTCGGGCCACAACGTCTCGATCAACCGGTCGAGGGTCACGACACGACCATGCTCGGCGAGTAGCCCCGCGAGTAGGCGACGCTGTTGCGCGCCGCCGAGCGCAACCGTGTCACCGCGATCGTTGGTCGCCTCGACCGAGCCCCGCAGAACGATGAACCGCATCGCAGCTCCTTGCCCGCGACCCTATGTCCCCCGCCGGGAACGCACCCAGTCCACGGCGTGCAGGGTGTGGGCGCCCGACAGACCTTTGAGCTCGACGCTGCGCGAGTCGCCGAAGGCGAGGTCGCCGCGTGACTCGACGATCTCGCGCACGAGTGAGGACACAAGGATCTCGCCACCGCACGCCTGGTTGGCGATACGGGCCGCTAAGACGACCGGCTTCCCAAAGAGGTCACCGTCTTCGATGATCGCTTCGCCTGTATGCATCCCGATGCGAATGCGGAGCGCGTCCGTCGGTCTCGACCGCGCGTGGTTCTCGAGCGCTCGCATCACGTCAATCGAGCACAGGAGCGCCGAGCGCGCGCTGGAGAACGCGAGCATGAAGCCGTCGCCCTGCGACTTCACTTCGTACCCGCCGTGCCGTTCGAGGTGACGGCGGATCACGTTGTTGTGGAAGCCGAGGAGCTCGAGCCACCGCTCGTCACCGAGTTCCACCGCCCTGCGCGTGGATTGTTCGATGTCGGAGAAGACGATTGTCAGCGTGCCGCCCTCCGGCACCGCGCGCGGGATCGAGCCGCTGGAGACCGCCGCGTCCGCGACGAGATCGATCGACGTCTGGCGCAACGCGTCGAACGACGGAGCCGCCGCGACCGTGCCGTTGCCCGCCACCACCTCGAGCGTGCAATGCCCGAACCGCACGACCTCGCCGGCGCGCACGCCGGTCGGCCCGACAATCGGAGTGCCATCGAGCGTCGTGCCGTTCGTGCTTCCGAGGTCCTGCACCGTCACCCGGCCGGCGGTGGCACTGAGGCGCAGGTGCCGGCGGCTGAGCTCTATATCGGCGAGGAGCACACCGTCGCAGTCACGCCCCACCTCGACCGGTCGCCGCACGACGAGATGCAGGGACGTGCGCCCGGGCTCGCTGATCTTGACGATCGGATCCGACCTCTGCACCAGCTCACTCTTGGCGGATGACGTATGCAAAACGTATGCAGCCTGCTGGACACGCTCTTCGTAGACGGCGTGACTGCAGTTTCTACGGCTCGTCATCGCACGCTGACTCGTTCAAGTTCGCGCTCGCAGCGATCGACAGTTATGGCGGAGCGCGGCTTTACCACGGGAGGCGCCTTCGTCCCGTCCCAGGTCGAGTCGTGGCGCTGACCGAAACTGAGCGTCGCACCGCCACAGCCAGGGCCCCAAGTGGATGCATGCCCCGTCGCCGGCCGGCCGTGAGACCCTTGTACAGACGCGGAATTGACACCGCGAGGCGGCGCATGGACGAAACGAAACCGAGGGCTCGCGACGCACACGAGAACGCGGCTCAGGCGCACCTGCCGCTTGATCCGGTATCGCTGTTGTCTTGTGCACGTGATGCGACCGCGGCGCCGAAGCGGGCTCGCGTGCGACATCACCGCGCCGGTTCCCTTCAGCGGAACCGGCAAGTCTGTGACGATCTTGGAGGGGGTGGTTGGGCGCGAAAGGTTGAGGTGCGGGGAGACGATTGCAGGGCTCGGGGAAGGCGTTTGGCGGTGCTGTTCGGAGCGGGCCTGAGGGTGTCGGTTTCTATGGGCTGATACTCGCAGGAGACGTGCGGCATTTTCGAATGCAAGTTCGTGCCGTTTTTTCGCGGGGGTGTTTTCGGTCGGGGAGACGGCGAGCGCGCGGAGATTGTGACGCGGTTCGAGGCGTGCGCTGTGCGATCTCGGAGGGGTAACGATCGTGATCTTGAGGGTCACGTCGAAGTTGCGCTGTCGCGGAGCGCTGGCCGTGATCGCGGGGTGTCGGGTCGCGTCGTGCGGCTACGCCTTGACCGCGACGATCAGCCTCGGTCGCCGTTCGTCCGCCTGTGCCACCGTGCGGCGAGGCGAACAGTTCACCCCTGACGCTTCACGTGCTGCCAGCCAGCCCCGTGCGGACGGCTGAAGCGTCTGCGGCGGCCCTCTTTGGATCGCGGCGCGTGGATCGACGTGTCCAGGCTCGGCGCAGGTGTGCAAACGAGGGCGTGCGAACTCGCGCCGCCGGCCGCGGTGGACGGCGGCACGCTCGGCGACGTCAGAGTCGTGTCGTCCGTGAGCTCGTTCGCCGTTGCGGCGGCGCGCCGTGTCGGACAGACGCGCGTCAAGCGCTGTGCGGCGCGTGCAGACTTCCCGTGCAGAGGTGCGGTGCAGACGCGCGCCAAGGGCTGTACGCCGCGTTCAAGACCGAGTCATGTCCTGCGCGTCGCCGATGCGACGCGCAGGCGCGCAGTCGAGTCCATCCGTCACTACGCCACCGATCACTCGACCGCGGTGTGAACGACGCGTCAATATCAACAAGACCACGTCCACGACCACACTGTCCAGTCGATCGGGTCACGCGAAGCGTTTGCCCGGCCCGACGGACCCGATGCCCGTGTCCGGCATCGTCGATGCATCGGTGTGCCACTTTTCTTTCGGGTCGTTGTCGCGCGCGAGGGGGTCGACCGCGCTATTCCTCATCGTGGACGGGCTCAGTTCTGCAGGTCGGGTCGTATGGAGCGAAGGGGCCGTTCGTCGCGCTGGGGCGTCGCCGGCGTTCTCGGCGGCGGGAGTGATTCCGGGAGTAGCGCGGGAGCGGTCTCGGGAGTGGTCCCGGGACGCACCATGCGCACGATCGACTTGATGCCCTCCCCTATCGGAGATCGCGAGAACTGCCGCGACTCGGTCGACCGGCCGACCCCGCCAAACGTCGACGGGCCTCAGAGCACCGTCGAGGTTCCCAGCACGCCGCCGGTCCTGACACCGGGTGCGGCGCGAGCTCTCGTCCGGGTGCTGCTCAAGGCCAGCCGGTCGTGCTCAGATGCGACGGTCCCGGACGACGGCGAGGCTGACGTTCTAGCCTCCTGATCGGGATGAAGCGTTTCGCGTTCTACGGCCGAGTCAGCACCGAGGATCAGCAAGATCCCGCGTCGTCGCGCAACTGGCAGCTTGCACGCTCACGACAGGTCATCGAACAAGTCAGCGGCGAGATCGTCGCCGAGTACTTCGACATCGGTCAGTCACGCTCGTTGCCGTGGAAGCGTCGACCGGAAGCGTCGCGACTCCTCGAGGCGTTCAGCGAGCGCGATCGCGGTTTCGAAGGCGTCGTCATCGGCGAACCTCAGCGCGCGTTCTACGGCAACCAGTTCGGACTCACGTTCCCCGTATTCGTCCACTACGACGTCGAGCTGTGGGTGCCGGAGGTCGGCGGCGCCGTCGACCCCGGCTCGGACGCCCACGATCTAGTGATGAGCCTCTACGGCGGGATGAGCAAGGGCGAACGCAACCGCATCAAGACCCGCGTCCGTTCTGCGATGGCAGCGCAGGCCGGGGTCGAGGGACGCTTCCTTGGAGGACGGCCACCGTACGGCTACGTGCTCGCGGACGCCGGCCCGCATCCGAACCCATCGAAGGCCGCCATCGGCCAACGGCTCCATCGCCTCGAACTCGACCCGACCGTCGCAAGCGTGGTTCAACGGATCTTTGGCGACTTTCTCGCCGGCAAAGGCGCGTATGCGATCGCCGAGGGTCTCACCCGCGAGGGCATCCTGTCGCCGTCGGCGCACGACCCGGCCCGCAACCAGCATCGCCAAGGCAGCGGCGGCGCATGGTCGAAGGCTGCAGTGCGGTCGATCCTGAAAAACCCTCGCTACACGGGCCGGGAGGTCTGGAACAAACAACGGCGTGAAGAGGTCCTCCTCGATGTCGAGGACGTCTCCCTGGGACATGAATCGAAGATGCGCTGGAATCACCCCAGCGAATGGGTCTGGTCCGAACAGCAGATCCACCCCGCGATCATCGAACCCGAAGTCTTCGAGACAGCCCAGGCGATCTTCGCTGGCGCGCAACGCTCCGCAGTCCGTAAAGAACGAACACGTCACCCTTACGTGCTGTCAGGATTGATGCGCTGCTCGCAGTGCGACCGAAAGATGCAAGCATCCTGGAACAACGGACATGCGTACTACCGATGCAAGTTCCCCGCGGAATACGCGATTGCTGAAGATCAACACCCCAAGACCGTCTACGTCCAGGAACACGCGATCGTCCCGAGCCTCGACGCGTGGATCGGCAGCCTCTTCGCCGACGAGCACCTCGACGCCACCTGCGAAGCCCTCGCAGCTGTGAGCGACCTCGATCCCCAGGACCACGAGGGACGCGAACTCGACCTACGACGGCGCCTGAAGGAGTGCGACGCCAAGCTCGCTCGCTACCGGGCACTCCTCGAGGTGAACAGCGAGATCACCAGCGCCGCGACCTGGATTGCCGAGGTCGAACGCGAACGCAGGAGCATCGAACGCGACCTGGGTCGAAAGCCGACTCCCCGCAAACACACCAAGAACGAGATCAAAGCCCTCGTACGCCAGCTCAAGGACATCGTCGGCACGCTCGCCAAGGCCGATCCCGAGGACAAGCGAGCCATCTACGACGAGCTCGGCGTCAACCTCACCTACCACCAAGACGGGCGAGTACACGCCGCCGCAGGAGCACATGTACTCAGGGATCGTGTCGGAGGGGGGACTTGAACCCCCACGCCCTTGCGGGCACTAGGCCCTCAAACCGAACCTGGAGTCTCGGCAGGTCTCACAATCGCACCCGATTCGAGGCGTGACCTGCTCTTCTCTCGAAATATTTCAACAGCTCACGATCACGAATCTCACGTCGTCTCGCACCGTTTCTTAGGTAAATTCTTAGATGACACGAGCGTCAGAAGGGTGGTAGCGAATTCACCTACCGAGGGAGGAATTATGAGTCCGGCCCCAACCGTCGACCCAGTCCACGCGGCGACATCAGTCCAGGTGAACGCGTCCACCGCGTCCACGTCGTCCATCGCGAACATCCCGCGCGACACGGTGTGATGGGCAAGGTGATGGGCAGACCCGCTTGGTTACGAGCATCTCGCACTGGCCGATCCGACGCCGAATCCTCTGCCGTCCGTCCACCGAGTGCGTCTACGTCGTCATGGGGTTACGGGTCGAACCAGCGCGAAGTCCACATTTGCTGAATGCGACAACTGCGTACCAAAGCGGGGGTTGTCGCCAACCACGAAGGAGCATCACGGCCACATACCCAAGGCCCTCTCTAACC
>JALYLU010000179.1 GCA_030774075.1 Actinomycetota bacterium
GCACCACGAGATCAAGCGCCTCGACGAAGATCCGGCGCACGATCCGCTCGGTCACATTCTCGCCCGCCATCAACGCCGCGTTCACGAGGGCGTTGACGGCATCGTGAGCGCTGTTGGCGTGGAGCGTGCACAAGAACCCACAGCCCGCGTTGATCGCGCGCGTCAGCTCGAAAGCCTCGGCGCCCCGCACCTCGCCCACGACGATCCGATCCGGTCTCATCGCCAGCACGAACTTCACGAGGTCTCGCAGGCTGATCTCGCCGGTGCCGTCGAGTCCCGCAGGTCGTATTTCGTAATAGCCGCCGTGCAGCACCGGGACGGCGAGCTCACGGATCTCCTCACAGCTACGCACGCAATGAGCGGTCGGAACCGCCGACAACAGCGCGGCCGCGAGAGTGGTCTTGCCCGCGCCGGGCTCACCCGAGACTGCGATCCGGCTGCGGAGCTGCATGGTGGCCCACAAGAAGTCGGCGGCCTGCGTCGTCAGCGCGTCGCGAGCGATGAGGGCGTCGAGGGTCACATCGCGGACCGTGTAGCGCCGGACGGTCGCCGAAAGCCGATCGGCGACGGGCTCGATCGCAGCCGTCAACCGCGCCGTTCCGTCGAGAACGCGCGCCTGCACCAGGGGATGTTTCGCGTTCAGCTGCCGCTCGGTGGCAGCGAGCAGCCGATCCACGATCTGGCGGTTCTCCTCCTCGGTCGTCGGCTCGGCGAGACCGCGCAGTCGACCGTCAGTGTCGAGATATGTGACACGGGCGCCTTCGACAAACACCTCCTCCACGTCGCGCCGCCCGAGAAGCTCGCTCAGCGGTCCGAGCTCCGTGATGGAACGCAACACGCGTTGCGCCATCTCCGGCGGGTCACCCAGGGGTACCTCACCGCCGAGCCGAGCGCGGCGTTGATAGTCATCGACCGCGCGTTCGATCTCGACGCGCACCTCGCCGATCTGGGCGGCAGGCTGCAACCGCCGCCGCTCGATCCCGGTGATCGCGTCGCGTCGAATGATGTCGTACGCGTCGGTCCGCGCCGTCACGAAGCCACTCCCCGCGCCGCGGCCTCGGACGAGCGCCGCGGCAGCGCGATGACCCGACGCGCGATCTCATCTATCGCGCGCGTGAAGGAGCCTCGACGCACGGCCGTCCCGTTCCACGCGGCATCACCGACCCGACGGTCTGCCGGCACGAACGCGACGTCGCCGACGGGGAGGCTCGTCGTGATCTCCTCGAGAAGCTCGCCGCGCCGGAACCGTGCGGCGGGCGCGCGATTCAACACGACGAGCACAGAAGCCGTCGGCGCCAGTGCGAGTGCCTCGACCGACCAACCGAGAAATCGCGCGACACCGTGTGGCGACGAGTCACATACGGCGACGACCACGTCCGCCTCGCTCACTATCGTCCGCGCGGTCGCGAACCGCCCTCGCGCGTTGCCAGTGCCGACGTCGTCGAGCATTCCCGCTCCGTCAGCGACGATGAGGTCGCGGTCGTCGGCGAGTCGATCGACGAGCCGCACGATCTCACCCGGTCGCACGTGCGCCCATGCGCTTGCATTCGGCAATCCGGTCACGATCTGCAGGTGCGACGTCGGATCCTGGACAACGCACCTCTCGAGGTCGCCGCGGCCGTGTTCGACCGCGTCGACGGCAGTGCGAAGGTTCGGCTCGATAGGGAGGTGCAACCGCGGCGCAATGGCAGGAGCGACGTCGTCGGCGTCGACGAGCACAACGCTCGTCCTGCGACCGAGGGCCAACGCCAACTCGATCGCGATCTCGGTTCGCCCCACACCCGGCGGACCGCCGACCGTCACGAGCCGTCCGGCACGCGTCGCGGCGATGATCGGGCCGGCTCTCGACCGGTCATCGCGCTGGCCCGCAACGCTCACGATCGCGCGCACGAACTCGTCCGGACCTGCGTCGGATTCGACGAGCGCGTCGACTCCCAGCGCGATCAAGTGTTCCCGACTCGCGAGCTCTTCACGATCGTGCACGCCGAGAACGGCTCGCCCCTGCGCCTGCACGTCGGCGACCAGAGCGCGGGTCAATGCCGGCCAGCGGTGCCCGGCGACGAGCACATCGTACGCTTCCTCGAGCGCGCCCTCGGGCTCCACCAACAATGTGCGCACGCGCGCGCCACCGTGATCGGTGAGATGCCGGTGCAATTCCTCCACCCACACATCGGCGGTGAACGCAAGCGCGACCTCCGGTTCCCTCACTTGGTGCTTCGAGGCGCAAACGGCGTCTGGCCGTGCACTGCCGGCGCGCCGGTGGAGCGAACCAGCATCACCGTGCCGGCATCGATCGCGGACGCGAGCTCCGGTGCGGTCGCCGGATCGACGACGAGAGTGATCGTGACGTCGTCCGACGCGCCAGACAGCGCGCCTCCGTTGCGACCCTCGACCGCGACGACTTCGGCGTCGGTCACGACGTAGCCCGCTTGTCCGGAGTCGTGGTCAACGGCGAGAACGTCGACCCGATCGCCGGTCGTCAATTTGCCGCCGACGGCTCGAGCTCGCGCGATCGGAAAGCTCATGACGCGCGTCGCCGCATGGGCATCAAGCGCGCTGACCGCGCCGCGCGCGACCAACTCTCCCTCGTGCACGATCGTGGTGACGACCCGACCGCGCAAGGCTCCGAATTGCTCGGCGCGAAACAGCGTGGCAAGCACGGACGCATCGGCATGGACACGCGCGACGTGAACGCTCGCATCGTTGACGACCGTTCCCGGCGCAAGGTCGCGGGCGGCTACGAGGACCGGCCGGGTGTCGTCGGCCGAACGCAGAACGGTGAGCGTGAGCATGACGCCGAGCGCCCCGGCGAGCACCATCACCACATGGCCGGTCGAGAGCCGAGAGCTCATCTCGCGCCGGGTACGACTGACTACCGTGCCCTGCGCGGTCCCCACCGACACCCCATCCCCGCCACTTCAGCTTCCGTAGCTGACGGGCATCGAACCAGAAGAGCGCGCCACGCCTCGCATCGATCTGATGCAGCGTCCGGACAAACCAGTCATGTCGCAGATCACTTGAGGTTGCGGCAGATCGCGAACGGGCATTTCGCCTAGTTCGGTCACTTCGGGCGGGACCCTGACCGATGGTCGGGCGTTCGGTCCATCCCGGCTCGCCGGAGGTTTGCGGTCCGACGATTTGCGGACCGCTATCCGGGTGGCGCCGACAGAAGAACCAGCCTCACCGATCGACCATCATCGGTTCGACGTTCACAAGCGTCTTGAACCCAAAACGCACCGTCACAGATACGAGCACGTCGGTCGGGCGCCACGAGCGTCGTGGTCGACGGACCGAGCGTGTCCGGGGGTGTCGGTCCACTGACGACTGCGGTCGCGATCTCGGCCGGCTATCAGCATGCGTGTGCATTGTTGGCGAACGGGACCGCCAAATGCTGGGGCGAGAACAACAACGGCCAGTTGGGAACCGGCACCACGACCGACTCGACGGTGCCCGTGGTGGTAAGGGGCTTGACGACGGCGGTCGCGATCTCGACCGGGAGCGGTCACTCGTGTGCGCGGTTGGCGAACGGCACGGCCAGATGCTGGGGCTTCAACTTCTACGGCGAGCTGGGGCACGGCACCACGACGAACTCGTCGACACCAGTGGTCGTGAGTGGGTTGACCGCTGCGATCGCGATCTCGACCGGCAGTGACTACACGTGCGCGTTGTTGGCGAACGGGACCGCAAAGTGCTGGGGTCGCAACATCTACGGCCAGCTGGGGCACGGCACCACGACGAACTCGTCGACACCAGTGGTGGTGCGCAGCCTGACCAACGCGGTCGCAATCGCAGCGGGTGTCGACCATTCATGTGCGCTGTCGGCGAACGGCGCGGCAAAGTGCTGGGGTCGCAACATCTACGGCCAGCTGGGAAACGGCATCACGACGAACTCGTCGACTCCGGTGGTAGTGAGCAGCCTGACCGACGCGGTCGCGATTTCGACGGGTAATGGTCATTCGTGTGCGTTGTTGGCGAACGCGACCGCCGAATGCTGGGGCTTGAACAGCAATGGTCAACTGGGAAACGGCACCACGACGACCTCCTCGACGCCGTCAGTCGTCAGCGGTCTGTAAACGCGTCGGATCAGCGGGGATCGAGTTGCAGGCGGCCGTCCGACAGAGTCTCGAGCGCGCGGGCCAGCGCGCCCCGCGTGACGTAGCCCACGATCGTCGACCCTCCCCGGTTCACCTCGGCGTTCACCTCGGACACCGCGCGGCGGGAATGGAGCCGCGTCGTCGTGCACCCGCCGGGAAAGACCTCGTACCAGGTTCGGTCGAGCGTGCCACCGGTGCTGTCCGGACGTTCGTAGCGGCGGGCGCCGTCGACGTCAGCGGCCAGCTCGATCGTGCCCCGAGTGTCACACCGCTTCGTGAGCGTGACCTCGAGTGCGGCGTGCCCGGCCCGGTCGTGGTTGACGGTGAAGCCGGAGCGGCCGCTGTTGGCGTACACATTCCCCAGTGACCACCCCACCGGCAGCGACGCGATGCACGGCACGAGGGCTGCGCTCTGCACGGACTGCGCCGCGATCCAGAGCGGCTCGAGCTCTCGCGACGCGGCACAATCGATCTTGTCGGCGCCGAGCGGCGCGCGCGTGGCCTCGTCGTTGGCGAAGAGTTTCGCGTAGTTGAAGACCGACAGGACGACCACGACGACGAGGGCCATCCAGATGAGGATTCGACGCGGGGTCCAGCGCTGGACCTTGATCGGCCGCGGTCGCTCGGGCAGCAAGCGCAGGAACTCGTCGTGGAGATCGCGGCCTTCGGCGCGCAACGCGCGTCGGAGCTGTGACGGGAGAGCCAGGCCACGGGCGGCCGCGAAGCCCTCGGCGATCTCTTCCACGCTGAACTGCAGCCGGGCCCGCTCGTAGACGCGCGGCGCGTTCGCGCGCAGACCCAGGCAAAGCATCATGTTGGCAAGGTCGACGGCCTGTCGCCATGGCGTGGGGCGTAGCTCGGCGAAGGCGACGTCGATGAGGAGGATCTTGCCGTCGTGCACCATGAGGTTCGCGGGCTTGATGTCACGATGGGCAACGCCCGCGTTCCACAGGAGCCGAATCACTCGGAGTCCGTCGTCGATCAGCGCATCGTCGACCGCTGCGTCACCCAGCTCGACTGCACCGTCGAAGAACTCGGTGACCAACAGGTACTCGCGCTCGGGTGTGAGCTCGACGAATCCGAAGGGCTTCGCGCTCGGTACGCCGGCGTCGCGCACCACGCGCAGGGCGTAGTCCTCCTGCTGCACGAGACGGCGCACGGCATTGAACGGCTTCTCGTCCTCGAGGCGGCCGTAGAGGAGCTCGCGGCCGATCTTGTACCAGCGGTCCGACCGCAGGTGCGTCCGGGAGTAGAGCTTGCCGAACAGGTAGAGATCCTGCGCCGCTTCGACGCGTAGACGCAGCGGCGTCGAGCCGGCCGAGCCACTCAACCCGACGGGACTGATCTCCGTAACGCGGAGCCCGAGTTGCTCGTCGAGGGCCTTTCGAATCGCCACGCCTCGGGCGCCGCCAACATCGAGGTGCGCCGACCGGCCCCGCCGATACGCGACCGGGAAATACTCGTTGGGGACGAAGATTCGGAAGGCGACAACCGGGAACGCCACGCCGATGGCGACGGCCACGAGGATGTCCGTCGGGGCGTCGACACCGAGGTGCATGCGAGCCAGGGCGACGAGGGCGACGACGCCGGCGAGAGCCCACTTTCCGCGGTTGCGCCAACGACCGTCGGGCACGAGCGTGTAGAGGGCCAGCACCAGGAGCCCAGTGGTCGCGAGCATCTGCTCGGACGGCAGTGCCCATCCGCCCCATCCCGCGCGCAGGGCAACGCCGAAGGGCCGCGGGCGCGTGCCGACGTCGGCGAGAATCCCGCGCAACATCTGGGCGAGCTGGATGACGATCTGCGTGACGAGGAGATGGCGCCAGCGGCGAAAGACGAGCAGTGCGAGCAACAGGCCCCACGAGAGGAACTGGATCGTCCACCATGAGCTGACGGCCGTCAGTATGCGAGCCGCCTTGTAGAGCCCCGGCGCGTCGACGCCGCTGACCCCGCGCACGATGGTGTCGTCGATCACAGTGAGA
Organism: Actinomycetota bacterium; assembly: GCA_030774075.1. Classification (GTDB taxonomy): domain Bacteria; phylum Actinomycetota; class Acidimicrobiia; order IMCC26256; family PALSA-610; genus PALSA-610. The sequence goes on from JALYLU010000179.1 coordinate 6,074, forward strand.
CGGATCACCGCGCCATGCACGCCGTCATGGAAGATGACGAGCGTTGCAACGACAACCGCCACCAGCACGATCAGCCAGCCCAGACCGGTTGTCCGGAGGTGATACGGCAGCGGCGGCGGCGCGCCGGACGGCCTGCGCCGCGCCGACTGCTTGGGCGCGGCAGCCGGTTGCCCGGGCGGAGCTCCGAGCTCCGCCGTCCCTCCGGGAACGACGACGTCGCTCATTCGAGACGGGCCCGCGCCAGACGCGACCTCACACGTGCGGGGACATTAGCGAGCACCGGGGTACCCGGCCCGGTCCCCACCGACGAACCGGTACGACGCGACGTCGGTACCGCTCGTGTCGCAGCTTCGGCCATTGACCACTGCACCTATGACTAGAACACAACGGACCGCAACGGACACAAATGTCAATGGACCTGTCAGGGTCTTGACAGAGCGCCCACAGTGCGGACAGCATCCCCCTGCTTATGCGGAAGGGCCGGCGACAGCGGCTGCCATCGGCCCGCCACGGGGATGGAGGTGCGGGGGAATGACAGCAGACACGCGATCGAGATTGTTCGCGGTGCGCCGGAAGCGGATCCAGCGCCGGAAGCGTGCGATCCGACTCCTCACGGTGCTTGGCTTCGCATGCATGTGGCTCGCTCCGATCGACGCCGGCGCCGCCACCACGACCCCGCCAACTCAGCCGAAACTCCAGCATCACGATGGTGTGAGCGGGGCGGTGGGCAAGCTCGGTGGTACCAATCTTCCTCAGAACGTCAGTTCTCGTGCGAAGACCGCATGTGGTACCTCGACGTGCGGGTACGACCTCATCGCGTCGGATGGTGGCATCTTTTCGTTCGGGGATGCCCATTTCTTCGGTTCGACCGGCGGAATCCATCTCAATCGCCCGATCGTGGGCTCGAGCGTCACGCCGTCGGGGAAGGGGTATTGGTTGGTCGCGTCCGACGGCGGAATCTTCGCGTTCGGTGACGCGCGCTTCTTCGGTTCCACGGGCGGCATTCATCTGAACCAACCCATCGTCGGCATGGCCTCGACGCCGTTGGGGAGAGGGTATTGGTTCGTCGCGTCCGACGGCGGAATCTTCGCGTTCGGCGACGCGCGCTTCTTCGGTTCTACGGGGGCCATGCATCTGAACCAGCCCATCGTCGCGATGGCGGCAGCGCCGTCCGGCCTCGGTTATTGGTTCGTCGCGTCCGACGGCGGCATCTTCGCCTTCGGTAATGCACACTTCTTCGGGTCCGCCGGCGGCTCTCACCTCAATCGACCGATCGTCGGGATGGCGGCGTCCGCGCTGGGCCAGGGCTACTGGCTCGTGGCCTCCGACGGCGGGATCTTCGCGTATGGCGGCGCCGGGTTCTTCGGATCGACGGGCGCAATCGCTCTGAATCAACCGATCATCACGATCGCCGTACCCGTTGCTCAAATGCTGTCAGCAAACGCCACCGGTGCAGTTGTTCCAGCCGCTCCGCCGGGCCGGGCCGGGCCGCTCGAAGGATTCCAGGCAAACAACGCCTCGGACATGGAATCCTTCATGACCTATGTGATCAACAGCGTCGCCAATTACTGGGAGGCGAACTACCAGGCCTGGGGAGTCGGGCACACACACATCTTCTACGACTGGTTCTATGGTACGGCCAGCAGTTTGTGCGGGGCGATCGATATTGCTGCCTACTGCCCAGATGACGACACCATCTACATCAATGTGGATTTCGAATACCACGAGTGGTTGACGTTCGGCAACTTCGCGCCGGCGACAGTGATCGCTCACGAATTCGGTCACAACGTCCAGGAGGAGTTCCAGCTGGGTTATACAGCTCCCTATTCGGAGCTTCAGGCCGACTGCTTCGCGGGAAACTGGGCGAACTCGCAGTACTACGCCGGCACTCTCGAAGCTGGCGACATCGAGGCTGCTCTCGGGTCCCTTGCAGAGGCTGCGGGTGGCGACCACGGAACAGCGCAGCAACGCGACGACGCCTTCTGGCTCGGTTACTACACCGGCAACCCAGGAGACTGCTCGTAGTCCGAGTTGAGAATCTCGTAGTGATTGGTCTGGGGCCGACTCGATTTAGAGTCGGCCCCAACGCCACCCTTGCACATAACACGTACCGATACGCGCGGCGTGCGTGGGAGTGATCGAGCCCGACATTCGGTCGGCAAAGGTTCGCGCCGGTCGCAATGTAGATCGCCGTCGATGAGCGGATCCCATCACCCTTGACAAGCTTCGAGGCCGGTGGTCGACTCCCACCAAATTGACCTGGTTCGTTGGTCCGTTCATTCATGGGCTTGCACCTCGGGGGGCGCAGCTATGACACGAGCGCAGCGGATCCGTGCGGGCGTTGGCACCAAGCGAGCTCTTCTGTTACGCACCGGATTGGTTGCGCTGTTACTACTGTCGGCGTCGACGGTTGCGGAGGTGGCGACGTCGTTCGCCGGCCCTCCGGTGCGGACTGCCGCCGCGCAGGTGTCCGTCTCGCAGGGCTATTGGTTTGTGGCGTCCGACGGCGGGATCTTCAGCTTCGGCGACGCGAAGTTCTACGGATCGACCGGCGCAATGCACCTGAACCAGCCGATCGTCGGCATGGCCGCAACGCCGACCGGCAACGGCTACTGGTTCGTCGCGTCCGACGGCGGGATCTTCAGCTTCGGCGACGCCAAGTTCTCCGGTTCCACCGGCGCGATCCACCTCAACCGGCCGATCGTCGGCATGGCCGCAACGCCGACCGGCAACGGCTACTGGTTCGTCGCGTCCGACGGCGGAATCTTCAGCTTCGGCGACGCCAAGTTCTCCGGTTCCACCGGCGCAATGC
>JALYLU010000180.1 GCA_030774075.1 Actinomycetota bacterium
ACACGCACTCGCGCTGGGCCGCGAGGCAGTCGCCGATCGTCGGTGGGACGACGCGGTCGATCACCTGTCGGCTGCCGACGGGGACGGCGTCTTGTGCGGCGACGACCTCGAGGCGCTCGCCGAAGCCCTGCTCTGGACCGAGCATCCACTCGAAGCTCTCACCCTTCGCCAACGAGCCCACGCCGCGTTTGCCGACGAGGGCAACATCCCTCGGGCCGCGATGGCGGCAATAATGCTTGCCGTCTTCTCTGGTGCCCGACTGCGCATGTCGGTGGCGGGAGGCTGGTTCCAACGAGCGCAACGCTTGCTCGAGGACGAGCCGGAGTGCGCGGTCCACGGATTCCTCGAGTGGGCCGCGACGATGTTCGCGATTGCCAACGGCCGGGACGAGGACGCCAGGGAATCTGCCCAGCGGGCGTTCGACATCGGGCAGCGATTCGGCGTTCCCGACCTGCAGGCACTCGGATTGACGTTCGGCGGTTATGTACGAGTCCGACAGGGTGAGGTCGCGCAGGGCATTCCAATGATTGACGAGGGGATGACGTGGGCCGTCAGCGGCCAAGTCTCGCCGTTGCCGGCACAACTCGTCTTTTGCCGGACGATCGGCACCTGCTACGAGCTTGGTGACTACCGACGAGCCGGCGAGTGGATGGACGCCATCGCCGAGTGCGCAGCCCAGACGGGCATCAACAGCCTGCCCGGCGACTGCGAAGCCCACAGCATCGGCATCCTTATCGGTCGCGGCGCGTGGTCCGAAGGCGAGCAGCGAGCGCGGGGCGCGTGCGCCGGCATGGAGCCATTCGAGCTCGTCCACGTCGGTCTCGCCCTCTCCGAGATCGGTGAGATCCGCCTCCGCATGGGGGATCTCGAAGGCGCCGCCGAGGCCTTCACCAAGGCAACCGAGAACGCCGCACCGCCGCAGCCCGGCACCGCCCTTCTCCTCTTGGCCCGAGGCGACACGGCCGGCGCCGCCGCCTCGATCGGCGCAGCACTCGCCGAAGCCGGCTGGAACAAACTCACTCGCGCCCGACTGCTCCCCGCCCAGGTCGACATCGCACTCGCCGGTGGCGACATTGCAACAGCACGAGCCGCCGTAACTGAGCTCGTCGAGCTCGCGCACATGTTCGCGAGCCCGGCGATCCTTGCCGCCGCGGACAGCGCCCAAGGCTTGGCGCTTCTCGCCGACGGCGACAGCGCGGGCGCCGTCGAGTGTCTTCGGCGAGCCGCGGATCTCTGGCTCGACGCCAACGCGCCGTACGACCGAGCCCGCACGCGCGCGTTGCTCGCCAGAGCTCTACTCCAACAAGGAGACCGGAGCCGCGCTCAGGGCGAGCTGCACGCCGCCCGCACCGCGTTCGAGTCTCTCGGTGCCCGTCTCGAACTTGCCCGTATCGCGGAGTTCGACGCAGCGCTCGCGAATCAATCCTGACCCCGCGCTCAAGCCTGTTGCCACGAATCTCCACGACGATTCCTGGCACGACGTCGCGCGAGCATCGTTGCGGCGGCTGCGGGCGTTCGGTCACGATCAACCTCAGCCACGACACCGAGATCGTCGCTATCGAGGGATGACCCCGGCGAGACTGTCGTCGTGACTGAGCCTTTCGCTATCCCTCTTGAGCCTCTGAGCGACCGCTATGGATTCGATCGCGGTACGCCTCTCGACCGCCGGTACATTGAGGTCTTCCTGAACGAGCATCGCGACGCAATACGCGGATCGGTACTCGAGGTCGAGGACGACACGTACACGACGATGTTCGGCGCGGGTCGCGCCGTTACGATCAGCGTCGTCGACATCGACAGCTCGAACCCGGGCGCCACGCTCCTCGCTGACCTTTCGGAACCAGACTCGCTGGCGCCTGATACCAATGACTGCATCATCCTCACGCAGACCCTTCACCTTCTCCGCCGGCCCGGCGACTGCATCGAGAACTGTTACCGAGCACTACGACCCGCGGGTGTGTCGCTCGCGACAGCTCCCTCGCTGAGCCGCGTCAGCCGAGTTATCCAGACGGCGACTTCTGACGCTTCACCCCGGCCGGCATGACGGAGCTCGTCAGCCTGCGCTGGCGGGGTGTGTTCTCTGTGCGCGCGTTCGGAAATCTCCGTACGTGCGTCGGTTTCCTCATTGGAGAAGTCGTAGAGGATCTTCCTGAAGCGGTCCTCGACCATGCGGACTCCCGCTTTCCGCTCACCATCGCCGTCGAGGCGAGAAAGCCGTAGATCACACCGACCGGCCATCCTCGAGAACGTCGCGAGGTGATGGTCAACCACGCGGTCCACGAGCCGACGATCTGGGACGCGGTCGCTACGACTGCGGCATCGGGGTCTACCCGCGCTCGACGAGTTCTTTGAATCGCACCATCTCCTCGGCTGTGTCCGTCTCCAACCAGTGTCGGAGCAGCGGCTCGGCGAGCCATCGCCACGGCCTCTTGAAGTTGAACACTTCCCGATGGGTGACGACCGTTCCGGCTGGGGTCACTTCGCAGTCGAACGTGCCCTCGAAGTTGAGGAACCAACGGGCCGGACCAGCGATCGGCGATCCGAACTGCAAGTGCGACGCGGTGGCCGTGAATGGGTAGGTGCCTGCCGGGCCGGGGAGTCCCTTGATGCGCCCGGAGAACCTGACGGTACCGCCGTCACCGGTTCTGTGGGTCGGCCCGACCCTGCCGATCTTTCGGTCCGCTTGCCGGTAGCGGTTCAGGTCAAGAACGAACTCGAAGACCTCGCTCGGTGGGACCGTAACGGTTGTGCTTGCCTGGCCAACGATCATCTAAGCAGCGTAGGCCGGTCCTTCGACTCTTCCCCGGTGCGGTGGTCCTGTGTCAATCGGCGTTTTGGAACACTGCCTGTGCTCTTGGGTCATGCTCGAGCGCGCGATTACCGTCGCCCGCGATGAAGCTGGACTTCGAGTGGCGTGCAGCACACGGCACGGTGGACATTGACTGTCGAGTCAACAACGATCCGGACGGGCTCGGGTGCTTTCCGGGCGCGGCTGGTCTCCCCGCCCGCAACGCGACGGTGAGCTTTCCTCATCTGGGGTACCGATCGATGCTCGGCTGGGTCCAGTTGGTCCGCTCGACCGACAACGCGACGAATGGTTGACGTGTGGGGTCGTCTTCACGTGTTCGCTCGGCCGCGCCGAACAGACGCGCGGCGCGTTCATATGACCTCTCGGCCGCGGCGACTTTGCCGAGTCCCGCGAGCACCGGTGCGAGCAGCTCCAGGTGCGATGCGCAAGGTCTCGCACTCGACGAGACCCACATGATCGCCCTCGCGTTCGCCCAACTCGACGAAATCACCAGGGGCTAACCGTCAGAAGGTGACCTCGGATCGGTGTCTACGGTCGGTGCCACGCGAACCGAAGGCGCGCTCACTTTCGAGCATCAAGGGTCGGGAACACTTATGACTTGGTCTTGGAACGTCCGACTGCGCGGTCTCACGAAACTCGCGGCGCTTGTTGTCTCCTGGATGGGTCGCCGCCAGGAGCGCGCGATTTGGACGGGACTCAAGCCGATGCTCGAAGCTACGGCGTCGAACCGCGACGAGTAACCGGCGCATCGGTGTCCCGAAAAGTTGACAGCCGGGGTGCGAGGCCCCGTCCTGTTCCTTCGGAAGTCATGGTGAGAGATCGACCGCGAAGAGACGCCAGCGTTCGGGTATGCCTTTGAGGTCGTGCTCGCCGCGATCTGTCAGTTTCATTCCGGATCCCGCGATGAGGTCGGCCACTGTTCGTGAAACCAAGACGTCTCCGGCTGCGGCGGTCGACGCGACACGCGCCGCGATATGAACGGCGATGCCACCGACGTCGTCTCCGCGGAGCTCCACTTCGCCGGTGTGCACACCGGCACGGACCTCGAGACCGAGGCCACGCATCGCCTCTCGGATCGCGAGCGCGCAGCGGATTGCAGCCGCGGGCCCGTCGAACGTTGCGAGCACCCCGTCTCCCGTGCTCTTGACGAAGCGTCCTTGGAAGCGGGCGAGCTGTCGATGCGCCGCGGCGTCCTGGCGGTCGAGGAGCTGACGCCATGGCTCGTCACCGATCGCGCGTGCCCGGTCCGTGGATCCCACGATGTCGGTGAACAGGAGCGTCTTGAGGGTTCGTTCCGTCTCGCGTCCTCGCCGCACACCGGTGAGGAATTCCTCGATCTCCTCGGCGACGGCGTCGGAGTTCTGCTCCCAGATGTAATGGTCGGTGCCCGGCAACTCGACAAGCCGCGCACCCGGGATCTTCCTCGCCGCGTACCGGCCCCACTCGATGTTCAGCATTGCTTCGTTCGTTCGGTGCAACACCAGCGTCGGAACGTCGATCGTGGGCAGGAGAGCTCTGATGTCCACCCTGAAGTTGTGTCTCATGAGCTTCCGCGCCAGGGAAGGGCTGGCCGACAGACGGAAGTAGCGCATGTACCAAGAGCACGCCTCCGCATCGTCGGCGATGCTCGGATTCATAGCCTGCACCGCTTCTTCCAGCGTCCACTCTGCGTCGCGCGCATCATCGAAGAGGTCGACGAACTCCTGCGACAGCGCCCACGGGCACTCCTCATCCGCCAAACCAGTGACAAACGATGAGAACAGGATGAGCGCCGAGACTCGTTCGGGATGCAGCGCCGCGAAATACGCGCACGACGCGGCGCCCTCCGAAGATCCGAGCAGGACCGCCCGCTCGAGGCCGACCGCGTCCATCACCGAAGTGATGTCGGCGATCCGATCCTCCATGGTGAACGACTCGACGATCGGATCCGACAGCCCGGTGCCCCGCCGGTCGAAGAGGACCAGCCGACAGAACGCGGCCATCCGCTCGTAGAAGCGGACGGCACGCGGGTACTCCCACGACACCTCGATATGGCTCATGAAGCTGTTCGCATAGACCACGGGGAGGGGGCCATCGCCGACGACCTGGTACGCGACATGTACGCCGTCGGCGGTCCTTGCGTACTTGATCTCGGGGATATCAGCCATCGCCACTCCTCAACGCCGCGAAACCATGCCACAACGTCTTGAGCCACACCCGAAGGAACCGAGTATTCGCGCATCGGTCTCGGCCGGTCCAGTCCCACCGAACCGCATCCGCTCGCTCATCGTTCGAGTCCTGTCTGCGTCGACGTTCGGCGGCGGCAGTCCGACGACTGTTCCCGAACAAGCTCCCGAGACGGAAATGTGTACTACCGGGAAGGGCCGCGCGATCCAGATCGCGAACACCTCAGTGCCGGCGTTATACGGGTGATCTTGTCAAGCATTGTTTGCGGTGATTCGTTGGAGGAGGCCGTCGAAGAGGGCCTCGCGGTCGGGTTGGTGATGGTCGCGGGCGTGGTCGCGTTGGCGGAGGATGACGGGCACGAACTCGGGCCCGGTCTGGAAGTACGCGCAGGTCTCACACGCGGATTCCATGCGGCATTCGAGCTCGACGGGCCGGGTGCACAGGCCGTTGCCGAGCATGCGAGCGTGGGCTTCTCGCCGGAGGCGGGTCATCGCGGCGGTCTCGATCTCGGCGGGAAGCGCGCCGCCGATGCCGGCGGTGTTGTAGAGCAGGTCGATCTGTTTGGTGACGGCTTCGTATTCGTCGGCGACGACACGATCCGCGATCCGCGCGTAGGTGAGGGTCATTTCCATGGACCGATGTCCGAGGAGCGCGGCGATCGCTTCGAGGCGCATCCCGCGATTGATCGCTTGGGTGGCGAGCGTGTGTCGGAGCTGGTGGGGGTGCACGGGACCGAGCCCGGCGCGTTTCGCTGTTGTCGCGACGATGCGGTGCACGGTGTATCGATCGATGGGTTTGTGGTGATCGGCGAGCAGTCGTTTCTGGGCTCGGATGTGCTCGATGTTCGTGGCGGTCCAGTGGGCGAGGAGTTCGACAAGGTCGGGATGGAGTGGGATGAGGCGGTCGTTGCGGAGCTTGCCGACCGGGACCCGGAGCCAGTAGTCGTCGCCGATGAGGGTGACCGCGTCGGCTGCGAGTTCGCACAGTTCGCTCGCGCGTAGCGCGGTGCGGGCGAGCATCTCGATGACGAGCCGGTAACGCGGGAGCCGATGCGCGCGTGCCGCGGCGATGAGTTTGGCGGCGTCGCGGTCGTTGAGGAACTTCGGTAACGGATCGGTCCTTGGCGGGATGTCGCCGTGGAAGATCGGGTTGCGGGCGGGTGCGTCGGGCCAGTCCCATTCGATGAGCCGCTCGAAGAAGATGCGGATCATGCGCAGCCGTTGCCGTTGGGTGTTCTTCGCCATCAGCGAACCCTTGGTGCCGGGTTGCGCGGCGAGCCACACCTTGTAGTCCTCGATGTTCGTGCGTGTGATCTCACTGACGACGGTGACATCGGTGTTGTCGATGACCCAGCGGGTGAACTGACGCAACGTGATATCAGCGGCGTCGACACTCGCGGGCGCCAGGAACGTGGAGCATTGGACCAGGTAGCGGCGCACGGTTGCGGACAACTGCGGTGCCCGCGCCACCAACGTCGACCATTCCCGATCCGACGCGTTGTCCCAACGCTCGGTGGTGGGTTCGATGGCGCTCATCGGGCGAGTTCCTGGATCGCGATCAGCTCAGCGGCGTGGCCAGCTTCGATCAGATCCGACGCCCGTCGATACTCCCGCGCCAGCCAATCGTTCGTGAGATGCAGATAGACGCGGGTCGATTCGATTGATCGGTGTCCGGCTTGGGCTTGGACTGCCTCGAGTGCCATTCCCGCTTCGCGTAGTCGGGTCAAGCACGTGTGGCGCAACTGATGACAGGTCCCGTGTGTCAGTCCCGCGCGCCGTCGGGTGCCGGCGATGATCTCGTCGATACCTTCGGCCGAGAGTGGTTGCCCGCGTCGGGGGCCTTTCAACGCGACGAACACCCGACCCGTCGCCAGTCCTGATGGTCGTTCGTCGTGGAGGTAGTCGCCGAGCGCGACGAAGAACGGATTCGCGACCGGCACGACGCGTTGGTAGCCGCCCTTGCCTTCGGCGATGAACAACGATCGATCCGCAACCCGTACGTCGGACAGCCGTAGGCCGAGGACCTCGCAGCGACGGAGGCCACCCAACAACATCGCCAGCACCATCGCCCGATCCCGCTCGGTGCGTAACGCGGACAGCAACGCGTTCACTTCCGAAGGGGCGAGGATCTTGGGGAGGGTGTGCGGCACCCGGACCAACGGCACCGAGCGCGCCCGGCCGCCCCGACGTCGTGTCAACAGACCGCGCGGGACCGGGTTCGCCCGCACTGGCGTGTCACCGCGGGCGACGACATACGCGTAGAACCCCGACACCGACGACAACCGCCGGGCGATCGTGCGCGCCGACAAGCCCGACTCGCGATCACGCATCCGGATCACGGTCCGGTCGCCGCGTTGATGGGCCAGGAACTCGAACACGTCCGCCGCAACGACGTCGACCGGGTCCTTGTCGATGACCGTGAAGAACGTCTTCAGGTCGAACGCGACGGCCAACAGGGTGTTCGGCCGCGATCGACCCGCGACGAACTCCAGATATCGGTCGACGAGCGGGTCGCCCAGTACGAAACGGGCGTCACCAGAGGCGGTCGAGGAACGGATCAAGCACGGAGAAAAAGTCATCCGCGCAGGCTCCCAGCACCCCGAAACCATGTCGCGGATGTCCGAAAGATCACCCGTATATCAAGCGTTCTGTGACATCCAGAGGTCGTCGTTCTGGGACGCGCGTTCGGCGGCGGCACCCGTGCGGCCGGTGCTGATGGGACAGCGCGCACGGGAACGGGGATCGATACGATCGGCGACCTAGTGTCGGCCCTAGATGGTCGACGTTCCCACGATTCGCTATGTGCGGAACGGAGACGTCGCGCTTGCCTACCAGGTGCTCGGCGACGGGCCGATCGACCTGGTGTTCTTGCCGAGCTTCCTCAACAACCTCGAGATCGCTTGGGAGAGCCCGCTATACGCCCGGTTCCTGCGCCGTCTGGCCTCGTTCTCCCGGCTGATTCTCATGGACCGGCGTGGGACGGGTCTTTCCGATCGCATGTCGCCCGAGGACCTGCCTCCGCTCGAGGTCATGATGGACGACCTCGTCATCGTCCTCGACGCGGTCGGGTCAAGGCGCACGGCGGTGTTCGGTGCATCGGACTCGGGTTGCGTGTGCGCGCTGTTTGCCGCGACGTATCCGGAGCGGGTTGCGGCGCTTGTGCTCCATGCGGTCGCCGCCGTGGGTACCGCTACCGACGACTTCCCCTGGCAGTGGACTGAGACGCAGTGGGAAGAGGATCACCGACTGTTCTCGGAAGAGTGGGGGACGGAGGCGCTCGCCGAACAGAAGCTCGAGAAGTTCACCCCATCTCTTGGCGGAGACGTGCGCCACCGGGACTGGTACGCGCGTTTGATGCGGCAGTCGGCGAGCCCGAACGCGGTCGGGTCGATCCATCGCCTGTGGTCGCGAATCGATATCCGCTCGATCCTGCCGTCCATTGGTGCTCCGACCTTGGTCATGCATCGCACCGACGATGCGAACGAGGACATACGAGCGGGGCGGGACTTCGCCGATCGGATCCCGGGGGCGCGCTTCTTGGAGCTCCCCGGGGTCGACAACTGGGTGTGGAGCGAGGACCAGGAGACCGTGCTCGTCGAGATCGAACAGTTCGTGACCGGCCGGCGACCGGCCGGCGAGATCGACCGCGTGCTGGCGACGGTTCTGTTCACGGACATCGTGGGTTCGACGCAGAAGGTCGCCGCCTTGGGTGATGGTCGGTGGGGCGAGCTTCTCTCGCTGCATCACGAGCGGGTGCGCGCCGAACTCGAGCGGTTCCGCGGCCGCGAAATCGCGACGGCCGGAGATGGGTTCCTCGCCACGTTCGACGGCCCAGCACGAGCGGTGCGGTGCGGGCAAGCGATCGCCCAGGCCGTCCGCGACCTCGGCATCGAGATT
>JALYLU010000181.1:0-4176 GCA_030774075.1 Actinomycetota bacterium
CGCGGCACCGGCAACGACTCGCACGTCACGGCGGGGTAACAAGCGCGTAACAAATACCCCCTACCGTCGGCTTCGTGAACGTCGAGGTCGTCCGATGGCCCGCTGACGCGCAGCGGCTGGCCGAACTTCGGGAGCTGCGCATCCCACGGTTGCTGGTAGTGGCGGACGGTGACGGTGAGCTGCCGTTGCCTGTCGACTGCCTCGAGGACTGGGTGACGTCCGGGGCGCCGGAATGGGAGGTCGATGCCCGCAGGCACGCCCTCGTGCTGCGCTCGAGCCGGCATGCGGTGCGGCCGCTGCTCGACGAGGACGGCTTGCTCCATCACCGCGACGCCTGGGTCTCGCTCTCACCGGTCGAGCAGGCGCTCGCGGGCGTGTTGCTCGACCGTTTCGGCGCGGTCGTCACCCGCGAGATGCTCGCCGATCGCGCCTGGCCGTCGGGTGTGCCGACGCGCAACGCGCTCGACGTGCACGTGCTGCGGTTGCGCCGCCGCATCGCACCCGTGGGTCTCGAGATCCGGACCGTCCGGTCGCGCGGTTATCTCATGCAATCCCGCGAGGTCGTGCTGCAGTAGGTGTCACGCGATTCGGTAGCGGGTGCCTGAGTAGCGTCGTTGTGTGCGACTCGGAATCGACACCGGCGGGACGTTCACCGACGTCGTCGCCGGCGACGGTCGGGTCGCCAAGGTCGCGTCGACACCGGAGGATCCGGCTCGAGCGGTCGAACGGGCGGTCAACGCCGTCGGCGGCCGGGGTCGGGTCGACGTGCTCGCCCACGGCACGACGGTCGCCACCAACGCACTGCTGGAGCGGCGGGGCGCCCGGGTCGCGCTGATCGCCACGCGTGGCTTCGTCGACGAGATCGAGATCGCTCGCCAGGTCCGGCCCTCGCTCTACGACCCCTTCGTCGACCGGCCGCAGCCGCTCGTTCCGCGCGCTCTACGGTTCGAGGTGTCCGGTCGCCTCGACGCGCGCGGCGTCGAGATCGAGCCGTTCGACGGTGCACTGCCCGAGATCGTCGACGAGATCGACTCGATCGCCGTGTGTCTGCTGCACTCCGATCTCGACGCGCGGCTCGAGCGCGAGGTCGCCGACGCGTTGCGCGCCGCACGGTCTGAGCTCGTCGTGTGTTCGCACGAGGTCAGTCCGGAGTTCCGCGAGTACGAACGCATGGTCACGACGGTCGTGGAAGCATTCCTCGAGCCCGCGTGCGCGCCGTATCTGATGCAGCTCGCAGCGTTCGCGTCCGAAGCACTTGTCATGACATCGGCGGGTGGACTCGTGCCGGTGACCGGTGGCGCGCGGGCGGCGGCGTCGTTGCTGCTCTCGGGTCCCGCCGGCGGCGTGCGCGCCGCGGCGGAGGTCGCGGCCGCGTGTGGCTTCGCCGACGCGGTCAGCTTCGACATGGGCGGGACGAGCACCGACGTATGCCTCGTGCGCGGTCGCGTACCCGAACCGACCTCCGAACGCGTCGTCGCCGGCTTCCCGATCCGGCTCCCGGCGCTCGACGTGCACACGGTCGGCGCCGGAGGTGGCTCGATCGCCCGGCTCGACGCGGGGGGCGCGCTGGTCGTGGGCCCTCGCAGCGCCGGAGCAGTACCGGGGCCCGCATGCTACGGCCGCGGCGGCACCGACCCTACGGTCACCGATGCCGATCTCGCGCTCGGCCGTATCCCGGCCGCCTCGGCCTTCCCCGATCTCGGTCGGCTCGACGGGGCCGCGGCCCGGCGCGCGCTCGAGCGGGCGGGAGTCACAGCCGTTGGTGTCGTGCGCGTTGTCGACGCCGCGATCGAACGCGCAGTGCGCGTCGTGACCGTCGAGCGCGGTGTCGATCCGACCGAGCTCGTGCTCGTCGCATTCGGAGGCGCCGGACCGTTGCATGCCTGCGCGATCGCCGACGCGCTCGGGATGCGTGCGGTCATTGTGCCGCCGCGCGCCGGCGTGTGCTCGGCCGCGGGTCTTTTGTGCGCACCGAAAGCTCGCGAGGTGGTTCATACCTTCCGGGGCGGATCACTGGCCGACGCACTCGCGCGCGTCGAACGTGAAGCCCGCTCCCGGGTGGGCGTGGATGCGATCGTCGAGTCCGCGGTCGACTGCCGCTACGTCGGTCAGAGTCACGAGCTGACGGTTGCCTCTCCCGACGAATTCCCGGCTGAGCACGAGAGGCGCAACGGCCACGTTCGTCCGGGCGCCCCGATCGAGGTGATTGCAGTGCGGGCGCGCGCGTCGATCGCTGCTCCGTTGCGCATCACCGACCTGCCCGATGTCGACCGGCGCCAAGTGATCGGTCCCGCGGTCGTGGCCGAACCCGACTGCACGATGTGGGTTCCGGAAGGTTGGCGGGCGGAGCCGCGCGAGCTGGGGACGTGGATCGTCCGGCGGGGAGGGTAGCGATGGATCCGGCGACGCTGCAGGTGTGGATCTCACGGCTCGCGGCTGTGGCCGACGAGATGGGCGCGGTGTTGCGCCGGGCCGCGTACAGCCCCAACATCAAGGAGCGCGCCGACTGCTCGTGTGCGGTGTTCACCGCGGACGGCACGCTGCTCGCGCAAGCCGAGCACATCCCAGTGCACCTCGGCTCCATGCCCGCCGCGGTCCGCGCCGCGATCGACGCGTGTGGCGACGATCTCCGACCCGGCGATCAGATCGTCGTCAACGATCCGTTCGCGGGCGGGACGCATCTCAACGACATCACGTTCGTCGCGCCCGCGCACGCCGACGACGGAGCGCTGCTCGGATGGGCGGCGAACCGCGCGCACCACGCGGACGTCGGTGGGATGGCTCCCGGATCGTTGCCGCCCGACGCTACCGAGATCTTCCAGGAAGGGCTGCGAATCCCGCCCGTCCGTTGGACGCGGGAGGTCGAGGCCCTCGTCGTCGCCGCGTCGCGCACGCCCGACGAACGGCGCGGCGACCTCGACGCGCAGCTGGGCGCGAACCGGTTGGGCATCGCCCGACTGCGCGAGCTCATGCCCGCGCCGGAGGTACTCGCCGAGATCGTCGAATACGGCGAACGCCGCATGCGTGCCGCGATCAACGCCCTTCCCGATGGTGAGTATCGGTTCGACGACGTGCTCGACTCGACGGGTGGACCGGGCGACGCGCGCCCGGCGCGTATCTGCGTGAAGGTCACCGTGCTGGGCGACACGATCACCTTCGACTTCACGGATACCGACGCGCAACGCGCCGGATCGGTCAATGCGGTAGAGGCCGTGACCGTGAGCGCGGTGGCGTTCGCGTTGCGCTCGGTCGTCGATCCCGATCTCCCGGCGAACGGCGGCGTGTTTCGGCCGGTGCGGGTCATCACACCCCCGGGCTCGGTGGTCTCCGCGCGGATGCCCGTCGCGGTCGGCGCCGGCAACGTCGAGGTGAGCCAGCGGGTCGCCGACGTGTGCCTGGGCGCGCTTGCGCAAGCCGCGCCGGATCGCGTCGGCGGTGCGTCGCAAGGAACGATGAACAACGTGCTCGTGGGCGGCGAGGGCTGGGTGTATTACGAGACGATCGGTGGCGGCCAGGGGGGACGGCCGGACGGGCGCGCGGGGATGAACGGCGTGCACACCGCGATGACGAACACGCGCGACACCCCGGTCGAAGCGTTCGAGCGCGCGTACCCGATGCGCGTCCGCCGTTACGCGCTGAGGACGAACAGCGGCGGCGCCGGAATCGCCGCCGGAGGTGACGGCATCGTCCGCGAGCTCGAGATGCTCGAGGATGCGACCCTCTCTCTGATCACCGAACGGCGAACGTCTCGCCCGTGGGGCATCGCGGGCGGCGAACCTGGGGCGGTCGGCGAGAATTGGTTGCTTGTCGGCGGCGACGCGACCCGAGCGCGCCGGCTCGCCGACAAATGCACGGTGCGATTGCAGCGCGGCGACGTCGTTCGGATCCTGACGCCGGGTGGCGGCGGGTTCGGCCACGTCCCTTAGTTGGCCGCGTCCCCCGAATCGGCCACGTCCCGCTAGTCGGGTAGCCGCACGGCGACGACGGTGACCGACATCTCGCGCTTTGGACCTTGATACGTCACCGTTGCGTCGGGTGCCTTGCCGAGGAGGGCCTGGCCGAGCGGCGAGTTCGTCGACAGGACGTCGTACTTCTCGTGGCGTTCCTCGATGGAGCCGACGAGATAGGTCACCAAATCGTCGTCGTCCTCATATCGCAGATCGACGAGCGTGCCCG
>JALYLU010000181.1:4186-8871 GCA_030774075.1 Actinomycetota bacterium
GCTCAACCACGTCACCGGCAGTGCTGGAATCGATCACGATCGCGTCCTTGAGCATCGCGTCGAGTTGGCGGACGCGCGCCTCGTTGTGGCCCTGCTCGTTCTTCGCCGCGTCGTAATCGGCGTTCTCCGAGATGTCACCGTGCTCACGGGCTCGCTCGATCCACAAAGAGAGCTCGCGCCGGCGCGTCGTCGTCCGTTCTTCCAATTCTGCCTTGAGCCGCGCGTGGGCTTGGGGCGAGAGGTGGGGCTCGCTCATGACGGGCAGGGTAGTTCGGTCCCTCGGCCGAATCCGGCGACGGGGCACTTTTCGGCGCGCGGCGCGGAGCGTCGCCCGGCCACAGGGAGCGGTGATGTGTTTGACATTGTTGTGATCTGCTGCGATTCTGGTGGCCTCATGCCCGTGCACCTCTCGGTCATCGTCATTCGATAAGCGAACGCCGCCCCGGCGTTCGCATCAACCGTCCACGCCCGCGTGGGCGGTTTTTTCGTGACCGCACCTAATCGGAAAGGACACAGCCCGTGGCCCATCGGGTCGGGATCATCGGCGGGGACGGTATCGGCCCCGAGGTCGTGAGCGTCGCCCTGAACGTCGTGCGCGCCGCGGGCGTCGAGCTCGACCAAGTCGACTACGACCTCGGCGGTCGTCGCTACCTGGCGACCGGTGAGGTGCTCCCCGATGCCGTGCTCGATGAGCTGCGCGGGCTCGACGCGATCCTGCTCGGCGCCGTGGGGACGCCGGAGGTTCCGCCCGGTGTGCTCGAGCGTGGCCTGTTGTTGAAGATGCGCTTCGCGCTCGACCTCTACGTGAACCTGCGGCCCTTCAAGGCGGGGCCCGGCCGGCACAACGACGGTGTCGACTTCCTCGTGGTGCGTGAGAACACCGAGGGAGCGTACGCGGGTGAGGGTGGTTTCCTGCGCCAGGGCACGCCACACGAGATCGCGACGCAGGGCTCGGTGAACACGCGGATGGGCGTCGAACGTTGCGTGCGGTTTGCATTCGAGCTTGCCCAATCACGCGACCGCAAGCACCTCACACTCGTGCACAAGACGAATGTGCTCACCTTCGCCGGCGACCTCTGGCAACGCACGTTCGACGACGTCGCTCGATCGTTCGACGATGTCGGTACGGCCTACAACCACGTCGACGCGGCGTGCATCCATCTCGTGCAGGGTCCCGGACGCTACGACGTGATCGTCACTGACAATCTGTTCGGCGACATCCTCACCGACCTCGGCGGCGCGATCGGTGGTGGCATCGGCCGGGCCGCGTCGGCGAACCTCAACCCGGCCCGGACCGGCCCGTCGCTCTTCGAACCGGTCCACGGCTCAGCTCCGGACATCGCCGGCACGGGGCAGGCCGACCCTCGGGCGGCCGTGATCTCGGCCGCAATGATGTGTGATTTCCTGGGCGAGGGCGACGCCGTGGCCCGAATTCAAAAGGCTCTGGACACAACCGACGATGTAAAAGGCACGACTACGCAGATCGGCGACGCGATCGCCGCCGCCTGCTGACGTCGCGTGCTCGACGAAAGGCCCCGCGATGCCCATCACGCCGACTGAGAAGATCTGGATGAACGGTGAGCTCATCCCGTGGGCCGACGCGCGGATGCACGTCCTCACGCACACGTTGCATTACGGGACTGGTGTCTTCGAGGGCATCCGCGCCTACGAGACGAAGCGGGGCCCGGCGGTGTTCCGGCTCAGCGAGCACGTCGTGCGGCTGTTCGACTCCGCCAAGATCATGATGATGGAGATCCCGTACACGGTCGATGAGATCGTGCAGGCGACGAAGGACACCGTGCGCTCTACGGGACTCTCGTCGTGCTACGTCCGGCCGATCGCGTACTACGGCTACGGCGAGATGGGACTCAACACCCTGCCATGTCCGGTCGACGTCGCGATCGCGTGCTGGCCGTGGGGCGCCTACCTCGGTGACGATGCCGTCTCCAAGGGCGTGCGCATGAAGATCTCGAGCTGGACGCGCCACGATCACAACACGATGCCGCCGCTGTCGAAGACGACCGGCAATTACGTGAACTCGTCGCTCGCGAAGGTCGAAGCGCTCAAGGCCGGTTACGACGAGGCGATCATGCTCAACCCGGACGGGCTCGTGTCCGAGTGCACCGGCGAGAACATCTTCGCGGCGCGGCGCGGCGTGCTCATCACGCCTCCGACCTCGGCGGGCGCGCTGCCCGGTATCACGCAGGACTCGGTGACGACGATCGCACGCGACCACGGTTTCGAGGTGCGCGTCGGCGACCTGTCGCGTAGCGATCTCTACGTCGCGGAGGAGATGTTCGTGTGCGGCACCGCGGCCGAGGTCAGCGCGGTGAACTCGGTCGACGACCGCGCGATCCCGTGCCCGGGCCCGATGACCGAGACCATCGCCACCGAGTACGGCAAAGCCGTGCGCGGCGAGATCGACAAGTACAAAGACTGGTGCGAATTGGTATGAGTAGGAGCATTACTCCTTGTCGCCCTCGCTACTCGGCGGGATACCCGCCTCGCTTACGCTCGGGACTCCGGCCAGTTCGCTACGCGCCTTCGGCGCTTCGCTCACGGCGACGTGCGGGATGGGTTGGACATGAGTAGCAACGAGAAACTTCAGATCGAAATTTACGACACGACGCTTCGGGACGGGTCGCAGCTCGAAGGGATCTCACTCACGGTCGAGGACAAGCTCCGGATCGCGGAACAACTCGACTGGCTCGGTGTGCACTACATCGAGGCCGGTTGGCCGGGTGCGAACCCGAAGGACGACGAGCTGTTCCGGCGTGTCCCGAAGGAACTGAAGCTCGAGACGAGCACGCTCGTCGCATTCGGATCGACCCGCCGGGTCAAGGGAAGGGTCGACAGCGACGACACGTTGCGTCATCTCGTCGAGGCCAACGTCGCGACGGTGTGCATCGTCGGCAAGTCGTGGGACTACCACGTCACCGAGGCGCTGGGAACGACGCTCGACGAGGGCGTGGCGATGGTCGGCGATTCGGTGGAGTTCCTGCGTCGTTCGGGGATGAAGGTGCTCTTCGACGCCGAACACTTCTTCGACGGCTTCAAGCGCAATCCCGAGTTCTCGCTGCGTGTGCTCGAGGCCGCGGCGACGAACGGTGCGAGCCATCTCGTGCTTTGCGACACGAACGGCGGTGCGCTGCCACACGAAGTGGAGCAAGCCGTCGCCGAGGTCGTCCGTTACTTCGGTGCCGACGTGACGATCGCGGTACATCTTCACGACGATGCGGGCACCGGCGTCGCGAACGCGTTGGCCGGCGTGCGCGGCGGTGCGACGCAAGTACAGGGCACGATCAACGGCTACGGCGAGCGCACCGGCAACTGCAACCTCACGACGATCATCCCGAATCTCACGCTCAAGATGGGGTACGAGACCATCCCGCGCGATCGGCTCGAGCGGCTCACACCGGTCGCGCACCACGTCGCCGAGCTCGTGAACATGCCGCTCAACCCTCAGGCCGCATATGTGGGCCATTCGGCGTTCGCGCACAAGGCCGGGTTGCACACGAGCGCGATCGCGAAACGGCCGGACGCGTACGAGCACGTGTCTCCGGAGATCGTGGGCAACGGCACGCGATTCGTCGTGTCGGAGCTCGCGGGCAAGTCGACGCTCGGACTCAAGGCCAAAGAGCTCGGTCTTCGGCTCGACGGTCCGCAGCTCGCCGAGGTCGTCGAGACGTTGAAGCGACTCGAGCACGAGGGTTACCACTTCGAGGTCGCCGACGGCTCGCTGGAGTTACTGATGCGGCGCGCCACCGGCTGGGACCCGGACTGGTTCCAGGTCGAGTCGTTCCGGGTGATCACCGACGACAACGTCGGCGTCGGCACGCTCACCGACAAGACGCGGGCGACGGTGATGACGGAGGCGACGGTCAAGGTCCACATCGGCGGGCGGCGAGTCGTGGCGACCGCCGAGGGCAACGGTCCGGTCAACGCGCTCGACCGTGCGCTCAGAACCGCGCTCGACGGGAGCTTCCCCGCGCTCGAGCGGTTACATCTCACCGACTACAAGGTCCGCGTCCTCGACACGAACAAGGGCACCGGCGCGGCGACGCGAGTGTTGATCGATTCCACCGACGGCGAGGCCACTTGGACGACCATCGGCGTGAACGAGAACATCATCGAGGCCTCGTGGCAGGCGCTGCTCGACTCGATCCATTTCGGTCTGCTGCGCGCCGAGGTGGCCGGTCGCTGACCGATGGCCCGGACCCGGCGCGGCCCGGCGGATCTCGGTCCAAGTAGTGTCGACTCTCGTGCCGACCGATCCGTTCGTCCCGCCCGATCCGAGTGCTCGGCCGCGCCAACAGCAGAACCTGCCGCCCGGTGTGGCGCTGCCGGCGGCCACCGACTGGCGCGCCGACCGTCCCGGCGACCTCGGCCCGGACCAGCCCGAGGGCGCGTTGTTCGGGCGTCCGGGCCCGAACGTCGGCTACGCGTACACGCTCGCCCAGCGGGCCCGGGACCGGTTGCGGCTCGGTCCGTTCGAACACGCCGACGACGCGGTCGCGGTGATCGCAGAGATCGCGGGCAAGCGCGCCGCGCTGTTCGGTCGTGCCCCCGTGATCGACGACATCGATTTCGCCGTCGCGCTGCTCGGATACGACGCCAGCGCAACCGACGCCTTCGTCAAGGCGCGATCGGCGTTCGTGCACGAGGCCGGCCACGACTACCGACGA
>JALYLU010000182.1:0-2619 GCA_030774075.1 Actinomycetota bacterium
GGTCTCGACCCACTTCACCGGTCGCTGTAGGCGCAGGGCCGCCGCGACCGCGACGCAGTGCTCCGCGGCGAGGCCGGGCTTGCCGCCGAACGCGCCGCCGACGTGCGGCGCCACGACGCGCAGCTTCTTCGGGTCGAGATCGAACATGGGCGCGACGCGATCGGCGAAGCCGTGCGGCATCTGGGTGGAGACATACACGGTGAGATCGTGTGCGGCGCCGTCGCGGCCCGGGATCACCGCGATCGCGCTCCCCTCCATCGGCATGACCGCGATGCGCTGGTTCTCGATACGGGCCTTGACGACGACGTCGGCGCCTTCGAGCACGTCGCCTCGATCGCGCGGGCCGATCGCGGCCGCAAGATTGGAGCCGAGCTCCTCGAATTGCAGTGGCGCACCGGGCGCGAGGGCGGCCTCGGGGTCGGCGACGGCGGGCAGCGCGTCGTACTCGACGATCACCGCTTCGGCCGCGTCGGCCGCCGCGGCGCGGGTCTCGGCCACGACAACCGCTACCGCGTCGCCGACGAACCGCACCTTCGTCTCCGCGAGCGGCGGACGAACGCACTGCGCGTTCAGCTGCATCAGGCCCTCGTACGGCGGCAATCCGAGATCGCCGGCGGTGAAGACCGCGACGACGCCCGGCATCGCGCGAGCGTCGTCGGCGTCGATCGACACCAGTCGCGCGTGGGCGTACGAAGAACGCACGAAGTGAAGGTGCAGCGCGCCGTCGATCGGGAGGTCGTCGACGAATTGCGCACGACCCAACAGCAGATCGGGATCTTCGACGCGCCGGACAGACGTTCCGAGAATCGATCCGGGCATGGCCCGACCCTAGCGAGTCGGCGTGATGCGGCACCGTGGACCGGCGAGCGTTCCCATCCGCGCGACGATGGGTGTGCTGTGAACACCACTGCCCCCGTGACCCATGTCGAGCTGATCGCCAAGAACCGGCGCACGTCGCTGGTCATGCTCGCGATCGAGTTCCTACTGGTCGGGATCCTCGGGGCCGCGATCGGGATCCTGCTGTCCCGCTCGGTCCCGACCGGGATCCTCGTGGGCGCAACCGTCGCCATCGTGGTCGACGCCCTCGGCTGGATGCTCGCGGTGCGCGCAACGATCGCCCTGACCCACGCGGTCGAGGTCACACCTGAGCAGGCCAAGGTGCTGCACGACGTCATCGAGGGCCTCTGCATCCGCACCGGCCTCCCGAAACCTCGGGTCTACATCGTCGACGACCCGGCTCCAAACGCGTTCGCGTTCGGACGCTCGCCCGCGAACTCCGGAGTCGCGGTCACGACCGGACTCCTCAACCTCATGTCGCGCCGCGAGCTCGAAGGCGTGCTCGCGCACGAGATGTCGCACATCCGCAACCGGGACGTCCAGGTAACGACCCTCGCCGTCACCACGGTCGGCATCCTCGTCGCGGTCGCGGAGATCGCCGCCCGCATGAGCTGGTTCGCCGACTGGGGTGACGACGATGACAACGGCGGCGCGATCGCGCTCATCGGGATCGCGATACTCGCCGGCGCGCTCGCGTTCGGTGCGCGCCTTCTCTCGCTCGCGATCTCCCGTCACCGAGAGGAGCTCGCCGACGTCAGCGCGGCCGAGCTCGTCTCGCCCGACGGCATCCGAAAGGCACTCGAGAAGCTGGAAGCAGACCACACAGTGGTGCACCACGTGTCGCGCGCAACCGCGCACCTCTGGCTCGTGACACCCCTGCGCGATGGCGGCGACGATCGGCACGCCAAGCTCAACAAAATGTTCGACTCGCACCCGCCGCTCGACGAGCGCATCGCGATCCTGCGCAAGCTCGAGGGCCTCGATCCGAACGGGCGCGGCCCGGTCGACGAGACGATCACCGGCGTGCCCGTCGACCTCCATGCCATTGCCCAGTCTGCGGATCGGCGCACGAGTTTCTCCCCCGTCGGCGCCGCGGCCGCTACGGAAAGGGAGTCCGCATCGGCGCTCACGAGCTCGGCGCCGATATCGACCACCGACGGGGCGCCGGCGATGGTCCCCGTCGCCGGAAAGAATCCACCCGGCTGGTACCGCACCGACGCGACGACCTTGCATTACTGGGATGGCACGACGTTCACCGACTGGACTGCGACCTGGAACGGCACGCGCTGGGTGCAGTCGCGCGGGAACCACTGATCACATGGCGGTGCATTCGTACGAGGTGACGGCCCGCTCCTCCGCGCCGCCCGAACGAATCTTCGCACTCCTTGCCGATGCCGCGAGCTGGCCGCGCTGGGCCGGGCCGCTGATCGCCCATGGCAGCTGGGAGCGCGAAGGCGACCCTCCGCCCGGCGGGATCGGCGCGATCCGCAAGGTCGGTCGCTGGCCGCAGTTCGGACGCGAACAGATCGTGGCGTCCGAGCCGCCGACCCATCACGGCTACACGATGTTGAGCGGGCAACCCACGCGCAACTACCGCGCCGACGTCCGGCTCACGCCCGACGGCGCGGACACGCTCATCATTTGGAGCGCGACGTTCGAACCCTTGATTCCCGGCACCGGACGGCTGCTGAGCGCGTTCTATCGCCGGCTCATCGGCAGCTTCGCCCGCCGGGTCGCGGCCTACGCCATGTCTTGATCCGCGCGTCTCAGCGAGCGTCGTCT
>JALYLU010000182.1:2629-8847 GCA_030774075.1 Actinomycetota bacterium
GCGACGCCCGCATCGTGATCCCGTGACCGGCGAGCCTCGTCTCAGCGCGCGTCGTCTCAGCGTGGTGGGCGCCACATCGTGGTGACGACGGGGCGACCCTCGGCGACGAAGATCTCGCCGGTCGGCTCGAACCCCAGCCGCTGATAGCGCGCGAGGTTCGCGGGGTTGCTCGACTCGAGGTACGCGGGCATGTGCTCCAAATCGATGCGTTCGAGATTCTCGGCGAGCAGCGCCTCGCCGATGCCGTGCCCGCGGTGGTCGTCGTGCGTGCCGACGATGCTCAGGTAGTAGTGCGGTACGTCGTGAGGATGGGCGGCGTCGAACCCGGCGAGCACCCGCAACACCGCGTTGCCGTGGTCGCCGCCGATGAAGTCCCCGACGAGCCGGACGAGCTGCATTTCGTCGGCGGTGGTCAGCTCCGTCCCACCCGGCCGCGTCCACAGCGCGACCGACGCGCACGAACCGGTGACCCACGTCCAGTTGTCGTTGCGGAAGGCGGCATCGACGAACACGCGCCACCACACCCGGAACTGCGCCGGGCGTCGCGTCTCGTCGGCGAACGCCCAGCTCCACAACGGGTCGTTGTGGAACGCCGTCGCGATGGTCTCGGTGATCGCGTCCGCGTCTTCGATGCGGGCGATCCGGGCAGGCACGGACGCGACGGTATCCGCGCCCTACCCGGCGAGGACACTGCGCGCGACCAACTCCTCGAGGACGCGGTCGTCCCACCACGAGATCTGCTGCATCTTGGCGCGCCGGAAGTACAGCTGGATGTCGTATTCGACCGTGAAGCCGACGCCGCCGAACACCTGCTGTGCCATCGCCGTGACATCGCGGAACGTTGAGCACGCGAACAGCTTCGCCATGGGCGCGAGGAGGTCGATCGGCCGGTCGTTCGCCCGCGCCCACGCCGCCTCGAACACCAGCGTCTCGGCTCCGTCGACCGCGGTCGCGGCATCCGCCAGGTAGTGCGCGATCGCCTGGAACGCACCGAGAGGCTTGTCGAATTGCTCACGATCCTTTGCGTACTGAACGGTGATCTCGAGTGCGTACCGCGCGCCTCCGACCGCCTGCGCCGCCAACATGATGATCCCGTCGAGCATCGTCTCGGTCCAGGTCGCCCAGCCCGACATCGCGGAACCGATGCGCGCCGAATCCGGCACTCGCACTCCCGACAGTGAGACTTCGTACTGACAATCGGACGCGAGGGTGACTTGCTGTTGCATCGTCACGCCGGCCGCGGACGGGTCGACGAGGAACATGTCGACGTCGGTGTCGGCATCGCCGGTGCGAGCCAAGACCATCATTGCGGTCGCAGCCTGGGCGAACGGCACGTGCCATTTCGTGCCGTCCAGCACGAAGTCGTCGCCGTCCGCGGCCGCGCGGGTCTGCACGCCGCGCGCGCCGAAGCCGTTCCCCGGTTCCAACCATGCGGTCGTGACGATCGCATCGCCCGACGCGATGCGCGGCAACCACGTTCCGTTCTGTTCGTCGCTCCCCGCGCGCAGCAGCACACCGCCGCCCATCACCGCGCTGACGAAGTGTGGAGACGGCGCGAACGCGCGCCCGAGCTCCATGTATACGACCGCGCCCTCGAGCGCGCTCATCTCCGAGCCGCCGTAATCCGACGGCAACATGAGACCGATCAGGTCGAGCTCCGCCATCTGCTTCCACAGCTCCGCCGGGAACCCGGTCGGGTCGTCCTCGAGCGCGCGCACTGTGTCGAGGTTCGCGTACGAGCTGCAGACGCCGCGAACCATCTCGCGCAGCATCTGCTGCTCTTCATTGAGGTCGAGATCCATCCGTTCAGCTCCCTACGGTCGCCACTGGTCGCCGCGGCGGGTCCAGGGGTTGTCGTCGTCGGTGGTGGGCAGCGCGATGCGCGCGGTGCAATCGGTCATCAGATCGCCGTCGACCGTCAGCCGGACGAGCACGGTTGCCCAACCGCAGCGCGTTTCGTCGGTCTCGACCTGCTCGACCGTTCCCGCGAGCACCATCGTGTCTCCCGGGAACACGGAACCTTTCATACGGAATTTCATGCGCCCGAGCCGGCCCGTCGGCCCCGACCAGTCGGTGAGGAAACGCTCGAACCACGCCGCCTGGTTGGGCGTGTTCATGAAGATGTCCTTGGTGCCGTTGCGATTGACCGCGAAGTCGTAGTCATGGTGCATCGGTCGCCAGTCGCGCGCCGCGAGCGCGCCGAGCACGATCGTCGTCGCAGTAACCGGATACGCGAGCTCGGGCAAGGCGTCGCCGACGTGCACGTCGGCGAGCGTGACCTTCGTGGTGGTCGCCGTCATGCCTCACCTCGTCTGTAGCCGAAGCCGGTATACGACTCGACGCCGACCAGCTCGTCCTTCTGGTTCAGGTACTCGACGTCGATCACCCAGAACCGCCCCGTTCCGAGCTTCGTGGTCTTCGGCTCACTGACCGAGCGCAGGATCTGGCGCGTGCACAGACGATCTCCGGGCCGAACCGGCTCGTGGAACACGATCGTGTTGTCGGTCATCACCGCCTCCGGGAGGTCGAAGATCTCCTTCAAGTCGAAGTGTGACTTCAAGGGCACCCCGGGCTCGGTGCGGCCCGGCGACCACTGGTGCGGCCGGAACCACACCGAGATCATCGTCGGCGGCGCGATGGGACCGCCCGTGAGGGCTTGCGCGACCGCGTCGTCCCAGAACAGCGGATTACCGTTCTCGACCGAGGAGCACGACGTGTAGACGTAGCCGCGCTCGACGGGGAACTCCCCCGCTTCCTCGTACTGCACCTGGTCGATCAGCTTCTCGACCTCGGGCGGGAGATCGCTCACGCGGCCACTCCTTCGTCGCGTAGGGCCGCGATCTCCGCAGCCGAGTAACCGACCTCGTGCAACAGCGCGTCGGTGTCGGTGATGGTCGGGTCGCGCACGACCGGACCGGGTTGGGCGCGGTCCATGCCCGCGAACACCCATCCGACCTGCTCGAAGGCGCCCGCCGCCGGCGCGCTCGCCTCGACGAACACCTGGCGGGCACGGAAGTGCGCGTCATGCACGAGCTCGGGCACCGACGCCACCTCGGACACACAGGTGTTGGCGGGACCGAGCTGCGCGACCCAGACGTCTCGGGCCCGGGTGACGAACGCGGCACGGAAATCGGCGCGGATCGCATCCTGCACTCGGTCGTCGGTCTGGTGCGCGAGCCATTGCTCGCATCCGAGCGCGCGACAGAGGTTCGCGTAGAAGTGCGGCTCGATGGCACCGACCGCGATCCACCGGTCGTCGGCACAACGGTAGACGTCGTAGCACGCATACCGACCGGTGAGGATGTTGTGGCCCGGGCCGGGAACCTCGCCGGTCGCGAGGAACTCGTCGACGTAGAGCGACATCAGCGCGACAACCCCGTCGGCCACCGAGACGTCGAGGTACGCGCCAACGCCTGTGGCCGACCGCTGGACGAGCGCGGCGAGGATCGCGATCACGGCCTGCATCCCGCCGCCCGCGGCGTCGCCGATCGTCGCCCCCGGCAATGCCGGTCCGCCGTCGGCCGCGCGGCCCGAACAGTCGAGGTAGCCGCCGACGGCGAGGTAGTTGAGGTCGTGGCCGGCCCACTGCGAACGCGGCCCGGTCTGGCCGAAGCCGCTCGTCGAGCAGTAGACGATGGCGGGATTCACCGCGCGCACCGCGTCGTCACCCAGGCCGAGCCGGTCCATGACACCCGGACGGAAGCTCTCGATCACCACATCGGCGCGCGCCGCGAGCCGCAAGAAGGCATCGCGCCCGGCGTCGGATTTCAAGTCGAGCAGCACGCGTTCCATCCCGCGGTGCCCGCTGTACGCGTAGAACGGCGGCACGATCTGCACGCCCGACTGCTTCGGCGGCGGGCCGATCTTCACGACACGCGCGCCGTAGTCGGCCAGCCAGCGCGACGTGCGCGCCGCCGGACCTACCGACGCGAGATCGAGAACCGTCACACCCCTCAGCACAGCTTCAGAAGTTCTTCGGAAGCCCGAGCCCGCGCCGGGCGATGATGTTCTTCTGGATCTCCGACGCGCCGCCGCCGATCGTGTCGATCACGGTGTAGCGGTATGTCGATTCGGCCCGGCCCTCCATCGGCGCGGTCTTCGTGCGGACCCGGAGTTGAGTGCCCGGACCACCGATGTCCATCGACGCGTTCGCGAGCCGCCGCGAGAACTCGGTCGCGAAGAGTTTGTACTCGGACGACTCGATGGTCGGCGGCGGCGTACCCGGAACCTTCTCGCCCTTCATCGATGCCGCGACCACGCGCAGGCCGAGCACACGCGCCACTTCCGCGTCGGTCACGAGCTGGGCGATGCGTTGCCGCACGACCGGGTCGTCGCGCAGAAGTACGCCGTCGCGCTCGGTCGTGCGCACGTAGTCGATCAGCAGGTCGAGTCGCTGCTTGATCGGCGAGAACGTGAACAGGGTGAAGCGCTCGAGGTCGAGTGCTTGCGAGATGTACTGGAAACCACGATTTACCTCGCCGACGACGTACTCGTCGGGCACGAACACGTCTTCGATGAACACCTCATTGGTCCGTTCGTCGCCCATCGTCCAGATGCCCTTGATGGTCACGCCGGGCTGGTCGAGCGGCACGAGCATGAGCGTGATGCCCATGTGCTTGTTGGCGGGATCTGTCCGGGTGCCGAGCCAGTACCACTCGGCGAAGTGCGCGGAGGTGGTCCACGTCTTCTGGCCGTTGAGGATCCAGCCCGACTTACCGTCGCGCTCGCCGCGTTCGGCTTTCAGCCGCATCGACGCCGCGTCGGATCCCGCGTTGGGCTCGCTGTAACCGACGGCGAACTCCACGTCGTTGCGCAGGATCTGCGGGAGGAACTCCTGCTTCAAGAACTCGCTGGCTTCTTTGATGAGCGTCTTGCCGATGATGCCGACGCCCTTGCCGATCTGAGGTCCGCCGCGCGCGGCGAGCTGCTCGTTGAGGAGGTACTCGTACACGCCTTCGCCCTCGGAGCCGCCGTACTCCTTCGGCCACGTCAGCCCGAGCCAGCCCCGCTCGCCGACCTCGCGCATGAACGCGCGCCGCTTCGGTGTGTCGACGATCTGTGCCATGTTCTCGCGCGTCAGATCGAAGACGTCGGGATCATCGTGGTCGTCGAGGAAGCGCACGACGTCGGCCTCGAAGGCGCGCTGTTCGGGCGAGAAATCGAAGTCCATGGGCCGGATTGTACGAGGCGCGCCTCGACCGACGCCCCCCGGGACACGCCTCTCAGAAAGGACGCGTCAGGAGATGACGCCACGCTCCCGAAGTCCTGCGAGCTCGGCCTCGCTCAGACCGAGCTCGGCAGTCAACACGGCGCGGGTGTGCTCCCCCACCCAGGGGACGCGCGTCTCGGGGCCCTCGCTCATCTTCGACAACTTCACAGGATTGCCGGGTACCAGCACGGGCTCGGGCCCGTCGTCGGTGCGCGGCATCTCGACGAGCATGTGCCGCGCCGCGACGTGGGGGTCGGCGATCACGTCGGAGGCGTGATTGCTCGGGCCCGCGACCACTCCGGCCGCGGTGAGCTCGCGTGCCGCGTCGAGCTTCGTGCGCTTCGAGGCCCACGCGTCGACCGCGGGTCGGATCTCCGACTCGAGGTACGCCCCCCAGCCCGCGCGCGTCGCGAAACGCGGATCGTCTCTCCACTCCGGATGGCCGACGAGATCGCCGAGGTTCCAGAACTGGTGCTCGCGCACGATCTGGGCCACGACGTAGCCGTCGGAGGCACGGAACCCTTCGCAGATCACCTGCAGCCCCTTGTCGGGCTCCGGCCGGACCCCGAGCGACCAGAAGTTCGTCACGATGTCGGTCATCGCAAGCATGGCGTCGAACATCGCGATGTCGACGTACTGGCCCTCGCCGGTGGAATCACGGTGCCGCAGCGCGGCCAGGACCCCGATCACGCCGAACAACGCCGAACTGATGTCGCCCAGCGCGCCGACCGGGATCGTCACCGGCGGCTCGTCGGGATGGCGGTAGTCGTAGATCCCCGACATCGCCTCGACGATCGACGCGTAGGCGGGCCAGTCGCGATACGGCGTCTCCACCGTGTTGCCGAACCCGGAGATCGAGACGTACACCGCGCGCGGATGGCGCGCCGCGATCACGTCGTAGCCGATACCCATGCGTTCCATCGTGCCGGGCTTGAAGTTCTCGCCCACCACGTCGAACTTCGGCACGAGCGCGAGGAACAGCTCCCGCCCCTCCGCCAGCTTCAGGTCG
>JALYLU010000183.1 GCA_030774075.1 Actinomycetota bacterium
GTGGAATGCACCGCCGAACAAGACATCGACCACGGCCCCTACCCCACGACGAGCGACAACCAGCAGTAGTACATATCTGCCGATCGGGCGCGTTGCGCCACGAGCGCAAGACGCACAAATCGACCGGGATGACTGTCCCAGAACGCGTATCTCGAACGACGCCGCCGAGGTGTCCCTGATCGTCGGGAAGAGGTCACCCCCAGAAGATGCCGGTGCGGTCCGTGTCGATCTCGTCGAGCAGCTCGTCGATGGTCTGAGTCGGCGCGGCCGCTTCATAGAGATGGAACTTCAGGTTGCGGTCTCGCCAGTAGAGCGTCCAAATCTTCTTCGACTGCGTGTACCGCAGACGGGCGATCGGGAAGCGGGTCGACCTGAGGCCGCCCGCACCGGGACGCCACGGCGGTCGGCACTCGAGGATCGTGATCGACACCGGGGTCACGTCGACCTCGATGCGATACTCATCCAAGAACTCCGGGACGTTCCGCTTGTTTGCCCACAGCAGAACTCGATGGACGTCGGTCTCGGGCACCATCACTCGGGAAGCTATCCCGGTGGAAGCGCGTCAGATCGTTGGTTATACGGGTGATCCTGGCCGCGCATCACCCGTATAACCGTTACAACGGGCCGTCGAGGACGTCGCCCATGATGTCGGCGGACTTTCGATCCCACTCGGGTCGACCGTCGACGTAGATGTTCGTGACCGTCAAGCTCGAATGGCCCAGCCGGTCGCGCACAGACGGTAACGGGACGCCGGCGCCAACGAGCATCGTGCCGTGGAAGTGACGCAGATCATGCAGGCGAACGTGCGCACCGTCGTCGACGGCCTTGTCGATCTTGCGCCACGCGTAGCTGAACCGATCGGGCGGCACCGGACGCGTTCCTTCGACGTTCTCGCGCCAAACGTAGGCGTCGGCGGGATACGGCACGCCGCACGCGAGCGCCGCCTCGACGTGCCGTCGACGCATCTCGCGCAATGCTTTCGCGGTGCCGAGGTCAAATGCAACGACACGCGCCGCGTGTGTCTTCGTGTCCTTCGCTACCAGACGCGCGCCCGTGCGACGCCCACTCTGATCCTCGTCTCCCCTCACGATCGCGGTATCGAGCCGCGCGCTTCCCTGCTCGAAGTCGAAGGCGCTCCACCGCAGCCCCGCGAGCTCGCCGCGGCGCGCGCCCACCGCGACGGCCATGCGAAAGAACACACCAAGATCGGGATCTCGCGCCTCGGCAGCCGCGATCCGAGCAGCCACGTGTTCCGGCTCGGGTGAACGAGGATTCCACTTCGGCCCCTTCGGGAGCCGCGCGCGTTCGACCGGCGACATCGGCAAATACCCCCAACGCACCGCGGCGGTGAACATCGCCGACAGCACCGTGCGGCACCCCCGGACCGAACGAACGCTCAGCGGCTTATCGCCATCGCGCAGCTTCCCGTACCAGCGCTCGACATCAGCCGTTGTCACCGAGGAGATGCGCTTCTTGCCGAACTCAGGTAGCACACGACTGTCGAGCCAGCCCCGGTAGCCAATACGCGTCGACGGCGAGAGGTCGCGCGCGGCGGCGTCCCACCAGTGACCCGCGAGCTGATTGACCGTCAACGAACGCGACGGTCCCGTCCGCCCGTGCTCGACGTCGACGAGGAGTTGCGCGTGCGCCTTCGTCGCTTCGCGACGCGACACGCCAGTGAGGGTTCGGCGCACGTATCCGTCGCGGCCCCGACCGTCGCGGCCGGCGTAAACAACGAGTTGGTACGACGTGCCGTTCGGGCCTCGCCGTTCTCTGATCGACAGCGTTCATCTCCCAGTTCCATGCCAAATACCATGCCAAGGCTCCGGGAGGCTACGAGAGGGCAGAGACAAGATTAATCGATTACGCGGTCTGACCTGGGCTTTCGTGCGGCGGAGGGACAGGGATTCGAACCCTGGGTGCTTGCGCACAACGGTTTTCAAGACCGTCCCGTTCGGCCGCTCCGGCATCCCTCCGGCGTCGAGGCTACCGGCGTTCCGCGCCGGCGACGGTGGTGAAGCCCGTGTAGGGCCGCAACACATCGGGGACTTCTAAGCTGCCGTCGGGCTGCTGGTAGTGCTCGAAGAGGAACACGAGCATGCGACTCACCGCGACCGCGGTCCCGTTCAGGGTGTGCACGAGCCCGCTGCCACCCGCGCGTTTCACCCGTGTGCCGAGCCGGCGCGCCGAGTAGTCGGTGTAGTTCGAGCAGGAGGTGATCTCGCGGTATGCGCGTTCGGACGGCAGCCAGGCCTCGATGTCGAACTTCTTGGCGGCGGCGGGACCGAGATCGCCGGCCGCGATGTTCACCACGCGGTACGGCAGGCCGAGCGCGGCCACGATCTCCTCTTCGATCGCCAGAATCCGCTCGTGCTCGTCGACACTGTGCTCGGGTGCGCAGTACGAGAACATCTCGACCTTGTCGAACTGGTGCACGCGGAAGATGCCCCGCGTGTCCTTGCCGTAGGTGCCCGCCTCGCGCCGGAAGCACGTGGAGTACCCGCCGTACCGCGCGGGCAGCTGCTCGGGTGTGAACGTCTCGGCTCGATGGAGTGCCGACAACGCGACCTCGCTCGTACCGAGGAGAAAGAGCTCGCCATCGTCGGCGTCGTATACCTGGGCGCGATCGGTGGGGAAGAACCCGGCCTCCTCCATCGTGCGCTCGCGCACCAGAGTGGGCGTGATCACCGGCACGAAACCGTGGCCGACGATCGCGGTCATCGCGTAATTGACGAGCGCAAGCTCGAGCAGCGCGCCCTCGCGCATGATGTATGCGAACCGGGAGCCGCTCGCCTCCGCGGCGCGCGCCGTGTCGACGAAACCCATCGCCTCCGCGAAGGCGGCGTGGTCGAGCGTCGGCGGCGGCGGCGTCTCACCGACGACGCGCACGACCTCCCCGTCGTCCTCGCCGCCGTCTGGCGCCGATGCGTCGGCAGGATTGGGCACCTGCAGCGCGACATCGCGCAATCGCGCATCTGCCGCCTGGAGCTCCTTCTCGTGCGCGGTGAGCTCGTCCTTCAGCCGGCCCGCGATCTCGATCTTCGCCGGCCGCTCGTCGGGGGGAGCGTTCCCGATCTCCTTGCTGGCCGTGTTCTGGCGGGCGCGGAGTGCATCGACCTCCTGCACGAGCAACCGGTGTTCGGCATCGGCTTCGAGTACCTCGTCGATCAAGCCGTCGCGCACGCGCTTGCGCTCGATGCCGCGGCGGTACTCCGGCTCCTCGCGCAGCCGCTTCAGGTCGATCACTCGGTCTCCCGGACCTGCGCGCGCAGCGACTCGACCCACGCCGCCGCGTGTTTCCACGCGCGGCCCGCGGCGCGTCGGCGCGCGGCGCCGGCCTCGACCGGTCCGCCGACCGGATAGGAGCCGAGGAACTTCACCTCGGCCTGCTTCGCGACGAGGTTGCGCAGCGCGTCGGCGACCACTTCGTCGGAGACGTGCCCTTGGCAATCGACGAAGAAGCAATAGTCGCCCAACCCGCGCTTCGTCGGACGCGACTCCAACTTCGTGAGGTTGATTGCGCGGGCCGCGAACTCCTGCAGGATCGAGAGCAACGACCCGGGCTGGTCCTCGCGCTGGAAGCAGACGATCGACGTCTTGTCGTGACCAGTGGGCGCGGGCACGCCCCGACCCACGAGCACGAAGCGCGTCTCGTTCTCGGGATGGTCCTCGATCTCGCGCGCGAGCACCTGCAGGCCGTAGAGCTCCGCCGCGAGCGCGTTGCAGATCGCCGCCACGTCGGTGCGCTTCGACTTCGAGACTTCGCGCGCCGCGTCGGAAGTCGAGTGCGACGCGCGCGCCTGCGCCCCGGGCACCTTCTTCGCGAGCCAGCCGCGACATTGCGCGAGCGCGTGCGGGAACGACACGACGGTACGCACGTCGGCAAGTGCAACCCCGGGGCGAACGCACAGGTTGAGCGATACCGGAAGGTCGATCTCGCGCTGGATGAGCAGGTCGCTGTCGAACGCGAGCGTGTCGAGGGTGACCGAGACCGACCCTTCGATCATGTTCTCGATCGGGACGACCCCTCCGTCGGCATCGCCCCGCTCGACCGCCGCGATCACCTCGGGGACAGCCGCGAACGCCGTTCGGTCTCCCGCGGCGAGATCGGGCTGCGTCAGCAGCGCCTCCTCGGTGAAGGTCCCGGCCGGACCGAAATACGCAACCCGCACCGTCGAATGCTAAACGACGACCCGATCCGCACCCCGCGCAACGTCGGGGGCGCGAGCGAGACACGCGCGCGACTGATCGCGTCTCCACGGGCGCCGAGTGGACGAGGGGCGCTAGCTTGGCGACGTCATCCCAGGTCGAGCGCACGTACGCAGGTCAAGGAGGAAGCCCATGCGGGCTGCAGTGTTCACCGAAACCGGAGGACCGCTCTCGATCGAGAACATCGATCCCGCGCCTCCCGGGCCGCGCGACGTCGTGGTCGAGCTCGGCGCCAGCGGCGTCTGCCACTCCGACCTGTCGCTGAAGAACGGCTACGTCGGGATCATGCCCGGCACGGTCCTCGGCCACGAAGGCGCCGGCACCATCGCCGAAGTCGGCAAGGACGTCAGCGGCCTCAAGAAAGGCGACCGGATCATCGCGTCATTCATCCCCGCGTGTGGCATCTGCTGGTTCTGCCTGCACGACCAGTCGCACCTGTGCGACACCGAGTTCGAGATCATGATGAAGCAGCGCGGCAAGCGCGCCGACGGCAGCGAATACTCGGCCATGACCGGTCTCGGCACGTTCGCAGAGGCGATGACGTGCGACCAGTCGTCGATCGTCAAGATCGACACCAGCGTCACCGACGACCAGCTCGCACTCATCGGTTGCGGTGTGACTACCGGCGTCGGCGCCGCGCTCAACACCGCGCAGGTGCACCCGGGCGCGACCGTCGCGGTCATCGGCTGCGGCGGTGTCGGCCAGGCCGTCATCCAGGGCGCGCGGATCGCGGGCGCCTCGAGGATCATC
Organism: Actinomycetota bacterium; assembly: GCA_030774075.1. GTDB lineage: Bacteria > Actinomycetota > Acidimicrobiia > IMCC26256 > PALSA-610 > PALSA-610. The sequence goes on from JALYLU010000183.1 coordinate 4,960, forward strand.
GCGGTCGACCCCGTCGAGATGAAGCGCAAGACCGCCGAGCAACTCGGCGCGACCGACTTCGTCGACCCCAACGTCGGCGACCCGGTGGCGCAGGTTCTGCAGCTGACGAGCGGCCGCGGTGTCGACTACTCGTTCGAAGTCATCGGCCTTCCCGAAACCACGCTGCAGGCGTTCAACATGATCCGCAAGGGCGGCACCGCGGTGATGGTCGGCATGACCCGCGCCGAGGCGTCGGTCACGCTCTCGACCTTCGACCTCTTCTTCAACGAGAAGACTCTCAAGGGGTGCAAATACGGATCGGGTCAGGTGCGCCGTGACTTCCAGCGCTACGCCGACCTGATCGAGACCGGCCGTCTCGACACGAGCGCGATGGTGTCGCGCACGATCAAGCTCGACGAGGTGAACGAGGCTTTTCGCGCGATGGAGGCGGGGGAAGTCATTCGGTCGGTTATCACTGCGTTTTAGTCGTGTAGCGGTGGGGGGCGACGCACATACTGCGGTTCGGGTTCCAACTCACCTCCGTATGCACGTCGCCCCCCAACCTTCCTTCTCTGGTTCCTGCTCGCCTCCATCGCGCGGTGTGAGAGGAAGGGGGAAGGATGTGGCCTGGTAAGCACGCTCTCGAGCGGCCGCTTCATCCTGCTTATGTGATGGCGGGGACGGGTGAAGGGGTTACCTACCGCGAGCTCAATGATCGGTCTAATCGGCTTTCGCAGCTCTTTTTCGACGCGGGGCTTCGGTTTGGGGATCATGTTGCGGTTTTGATGGAGAACCGTGCGGAGTTCTTCGAGCCTTGCTGGGCGGCGCAGCGGTCTGGGCTTTTTTTCACCTGTATCAACACGCATTTCAATGCGGACGAAGTTGCGTACATTCTCGATGACTGCGACGCGCAGGTGCTCGTTGTCAGTGACACGTTGCGGGATGTTGCGGCGGAGCTCGTCGACAAGATGCCGCGCGTCAAGGTGCGGCTGATGGCTGGCGATCCGATGAACGTGGTCGACGGCTATGAGCCGTATGCGCAGGCGCGGGATCGGTATCCCGCCGTTCCGCTCGAGGAGGAGCTCGAGGGAACGCGGATGCTGTACTCATCGGGAACGACGGGGCGGCCGAAAGGCGTGAAGTACAAGATCACGCGGCAGCGGGTCGGGGATCAGCCGGTCGAGATGGGGATGATGACGGCTGTGTGGGGGATGGACGGCGACGCCATCTATCTCTCACCCGCGCCGCTCTATCACTCGGCGCCCCTCTTCTATTCGATGAGCACGATGCGCCTCGGCGGCACCGTGATCGTGATGGAGCACTTCGACCCCGAGCGGGCACTCGCGTGCGTCGAGCAGTATGGCGTCACCCACTCACAATGGGTGCCGACGATGTTCGTCCGCATGCTCAAGCTGCCCGACGAGGTGCGCGCCAGGTACGACCTGTCGTCTCAAAAGGTCGTGCTGCACGCGGCCGCACCGTGCTCGGTCGAGACCAAGCGCAAGATGATCGAGTGGTGGGGTCCGATCATCGACGAGTACTACGCAGCCACCGAGGGAACCGGCGCGACGTACATCAGCTCCGCCGACTGGCTCGCGCACCCGGGCACGGTCGGTCGCTCGATGCTCGGCCCGCTCCACATCCTCGACGAGGAGGGTGTCGAGCGACCGGTCGGTGAGGTGGGCACCGTCTGGTTCGAGCCGCCGCCGAACCGCCCCGGCTTCGAGTACCACAAGGACGAGGCCAAGACGCGCGACTCGTTCAACGAGAAGGGCTGGTCGACCGTCGGCGACATGGGATACCTCGACGCCGACGGCTACCTGTTCCTCACCGACCGGCGCACGTTCATGATCGTGTCGGGCGGGGTGAACATCTATCCGCAAGAAGCCGAGAACCTGCTCATCGACTATCCGAAGGTCTACGACGTCGCGGTGTTCGGTATCCCCGATCCCGAGATGGGCGAGCGCGTGCACGCGGTCGTGCAACCGACCGCGTGGGACGACGCCGGCCCCGAGCTCGAGCAGGAGCTGCTCGCCTACTGCCGCGCGCACCTCTCGCATTACAAGTGCCCGCAAGCGGTCGACTTCGACCGCGAGCTGCCCCGCGAGCAGACCGGCAAGCTGTACAAGCGGCTGTTGCGCGATCGCTACTGGGGCGACAAGACGAGCCGCATCGTCTGATGAAGCTGCTCGCAAGCGGACGCGACGGCGACATCTTCGAATTCGCCCCGGGTCTCGTGCTCCGCAAGTCGCGCTCCGGCCGCTCGATCGCGCACGAGGCGCGCACGATGCGCTATGTGGCCGAGCAGGGCTACCCGGTGCCGCGCATCGAGGAGGTGCGCGCCGACGGGACCGAGATCGTGATGGAACGTATCGACGGGCCGATCATGGCCGACGCGATGGTGCGGCCACCGTGGAAGCTGGGGGCTCACGTTCGCGCCCTCGCCGACCTCCACGATCTATTACACGAGATTCCCGGGCCCGACTGGCTCCCGGAGATGCCCGGCGGCGGCGACCGCCTCCTGCATCTCGATCTGCATCCGCTCAACGTGATCATGTCGCCCCGCGGACCGGTCGTGATCGACTGGCCGAACGCCTGCCGCGGCGACCCGATGGCCGACGTCGCCCTCACCTACGCACTGGTCTGCTGCGGGCGCATCCCGTTGCCGCGCCCGGTCGCCGCGGTCCTCAACGCGGTGCGGACTCCGGTGTTCCACCGCACGTTCGCCCGGCGCTATCTCGGGCCGGACTTCTACCGACAGGTGGCGGAGATGGCCGAGCTCAAGTGCTTCGACCCCAACATGGCGCCCGACGAGACGCGAGCGCTGCTGCGTTTGGCCGAGCGGAGCCGGTCCAGGGCTCCGGGATGACGGTTCCCCCCGGCCCCGTCATCCCAGTGCCTCTGCTTCCGAGCCGGCGCCCCGATGCATGACATCGGGCGCAGGCCGGCGCGGTGTTCCCCTTCCGCGAGGGTGAACGCTAGAGGGCGAAGGCCCGAGTGGTCAACGGGACGTTTCGTCCCCTTCGATGGATGTACGTTCGACGCGTGGACCGCACCGACCTCGCCCGTCGCATCTACGGCGCCGCGCACCTCACCGGTACCTTCACCCTGCGGTCGGGCGTGGTGAGTCACGAGTATTTCGACAAGTACCGCTTCGAGTCCGACCCGCGGCTGCTGCGCGACATCGCCGCATCGTGCGCGGCGCTGGTGCCGGAGGGGATCGACGCCCTGGCGGGACTCGAGCTCGGAGGAGTACCTCTCGCGACGATGATCTCCCAGGTCACCCGGTTACCCGCGGTGTACGTCCGGAAGCAGGCCAAGACCTACGGCACCTGTCAGCTCGCGGAGGGCGCCGAGATCGACGGCCGGCGCCTGTGCATCGTGGAAGACGTCGTCACGTCCGGCGGCGCGATCCTCGACGCGGCCTCGGAGCTACGCGCCCGCGGGGCCCGACTCGGTCCGGTGATCTGCGTGATCGACCGCGAATCGGGCGGGCGCGAGCAGCTCGCGGCCGTTGATCTGGAGCTCTTCGCGCTCTACACGATGAGTGAGCTCAGCGCAGCGGCTGCAGCGGGAGCTTGACCTGGCATCTCGAAAGGATGGCGCGGGTCGTCGTGAGCTCATCCGCCGTCGGAGTGGAGTGCGAGCCCAGTTGACTCTCGTCGAACGCGTCGGTCAGGCCCTTCGTGACGCAGCGAGCTTGGTCGACCGTCGTGCCCGCGTGCACGAGTTCTGACTGGAGCCGGCCTACATTGAAACCGGGCGTGGCGCAACCGGCGAGCGCGAGTGCACCCGCCACGCATCCGACACCCGTGACCGTTCGATACCACCCCACGTGGGCTCGATCGTACGAGGTGGCACTCGGCTCCCCCGGCTCCGCAGGCGCGGTTTCCGCGCGGCCGTAGGC
>JALYLU010000184.1 GCA_030774075.1 Actinomycetota bacterium
ACAAGTACCTGACCGATATCCGGGGCTTGTCGAACACGGACATCGCGCTGTTCCGTACGGTCACGACCGCCGTTCCCGGCCTCGTGGGTGTGCTGCTCGGCGGACGACTGGCCGAGGCACGCGGGCGCCGCCCGGTCGCGGGGATCTCGCTCGCCCTCGCCACCGGCGCACAGATGATCTTCTTCCTGACCGGCGGGGTCACCCTGTGGGTGATGTCGGCGACCGCGATCTTCCTCGCCGGCGCGGGCGGCATCGCGCTCGGGACGCTCGACGCCGAGCTCTTTCCCACCGAGGTGCGCTCCACCTCGAACGCGATGCTCTACGTCGTCGGAGTCCTCGGGTCGGCGAGCGGCCTCCTGCTCGCGGGCGGGCTCTCTCACCATTTCGGCGGCATCGGCCGTTCGGTCGCACTCACCGGCATCGGGTCGTTCCTCGTCGCGCTCGTCGTCGTCCCGCTTCTCCCGGAGTCGGCGGCCCGGACGCTCGACGACGTGAGCCCGACGCAGGCGACCCCGACGCAGACCCGCAATCGCGACGAGTACGGTCCCGATCCGTGACCGCACGCACGACGACCGTAATTCTCGACGGGCTCGCGTTTCCCGAAGGTCCGCGCTGGCACGACGGGCGCCTGTGGTTCTCGGATCAACACGACACGCGCGTGGTGGCGATGAAGGTCGACGGCGCCGCCGAGACGATCGTCGAGGTTCCTCAACAGCCTTCGGGGTTGGGATGGTTGCCCGACGGGCGGCTCCTCGTCGTCTCGATGCTCGATCGCACGCTGATGCGACTCGAGCCCGATGGGGCTCTCGTCGTGCACGCCGATCTCTCCGAGCTCGCGCCCGCATCGTGCAACGACATGGTGGTCGACGCACGCGGCCGCGCCTACGTCGGCAACTTCGGCTTCGACATGTACGCGGGCGCGAAGCCTCGAGAGACATGTCTCGTCGCGGTCGAGCCGGACGGTCGGGCTCACGTCGCAGCAGAGGATCTCGCATTCCCGAACGGATCCGTCATCACCGCCGACGGGTCGACCCTGCTGGTCGGTGAGAGCATGGCGAGCCGCATCAGCGCCTTCGACATCGCGCCCGACGGCACGCTCGCGAATCGGCGCGTCTGGGCGCAGCTGGAGGGTGCCACCGTCGACGGCATGTGCCTCGACGCCGAGGGCGCAGTCTGGGCCGCGTGTCCTTTCACCGGGCGCGTGCTGCGCATTCGCGAAGGCGGCGACGTCGTCGACGAGGTGACGGGTACGCACCCCGGCGCGTTCGCGTGCATGCTCGGCGGCGACGACCGGCGCACGCTCTACGTGTGCACCGCTCCGACCCACGTGCCCGACGAGGCCCGGGCTGCGCACGGCGGTCGGATCGAAGCCGTTTCGGTCGAGGTACCGGGAGCCGGCCGGCCCTGATTCGCCGGATCAGGTCTCCTCAATCTCTCGCGATCGCCTCCCATCCCGACGGGGGTGGCGCGAGCCGCCAGTACTGCTCGGGCGCGGGCGCGGCGAGCTTGGCGCTGATTTGCCAGTCGTCCTCGAGGGCCGACAGCTGCGACGGGTAGCACGCGACTGCGGCCGCCTTGCGATCGCCGAGGTGATCGACCGCAGGACACACCGGCGTCGGCCACACCCGGCGCCGGAACAATGACGACACGCGCCACGCCAGCATCCCGGGGATGTGCTTGTAACCACTGTCCTCGTAACACCACCACGACAGCTCGGAGCCGAGCCGGTCACGGGCGAGCATGCAACCCCGGTGCGTCACGTCGTGGTCGGGATTCGCGAGGCCGAACGGTGCCAGCACGAGCGTCGGTTCGAGGGGGCGAAGCGTCGTGACCAGCAAGTCCGCGATGGTCTCCGGTGCGACGGGTCGATCGCCGGGGTTGTACGTGTGCTCGACGAGGTCGAGGTGCATCGGCGTCGCGTCGAGCTGCGCGAGCGCGGCTCGGTCTTCCCGGCGACGCGCCTCCATCACGTCGTCGCCCGGCGCGAATCCGCTCTGGACGTCCCAGGTTCTCATCGGCTCCGGATACGCATCCGGATTGCCGGCGAACACGGTCACCACGGTCACTCCCGGATGCATGGCCATGAAGCGGGCGCAGCCGAGCACCGCGTCGTCGAGATGCGGCGAGACGACGATGACGCGATCGAGCTCGCCGTCGTCCGGCAAACCCCACCCGCGCATCGGGAAGGAGCCGTCTCGTATCCGCTGAGGCTCGTGGCGCTCAGGTCGCGCGACGGTCACGACGCTTCGTCCTCCGGCTGGTCTGCTTGTGCAACGTGCGGAATTCCGCGTAGCGGTCGTCGTAGATCGCGCGGTTCACGGGGTCGGGCGCGTAGCTGGCCACGATGCGAACGTTGCGCGCGAGATCGTCGACGCGGATCCGCCCGAGCGCGATGCCCGCCAAGAGCGCGGCACCGCGGGCGTTGGCGCGGATGGGATGCTCTACCTGACGGATCTCACGATCGAGCACGTCCGCCATGATCCGGCACCAGAGCTCCGACTGCGCGCCCCCGCCGATGAAGTGCAACCATGGGAACGGCCGGCCCACGAACTTCTCAACCGTTCCCAGCAACCAACGGCTGTTGTAGGCGACGCCTTCGAGTACCGATCGCACGAGATGACCGCGAGTCGTTGCGAGCGACATGTTGTGCCACCCGGCCCGCAGCGTGTGATCGTCGACCGGTGTCCGCTCGCCGTTCAACCACGGCGTGAAGATCACACCGTTGCTGCCGGGCGCCACCGAACCCGCGATCGAGTCGAGCCGCCGGAGGTCGTCACCGGTCTCGAGCGCGTGCTCGCGTAGCCACTCGAGACAGCCGCCCGCCACCTCTTGCTCGTCCGCGACGTAGTACTTCCCCGGTAGCGGCGACGGCAGCGACGCGATGCCGTGGAGGAGATCCGTCTTCTTGAAGGGCACGTGGCAGGTCAACCACGACGACGTACCGACGTAGAGGTGGCCCTCGAAGTCTCGGACCGCACCCGATCCGATCGCGGCCGACTGCAGATCGGGCGTCCCGCCCACGACGGGGATACCCGCAGGCACGCCGAGCTCCTTCGCCGCCCGCTCGGTGAGCGGGCCGACGACAGATGTGGCCGAGATCAGATCCGGCAATTGGCCGCGGTCGAGGTGCGCGATGCGAAGCAGGTCAGGGTCGTAATCGACGCGCGCCGGGTCGCGGTTGTCGGTCACCCAATGGAGAACGATGGAATCGTGCGTCGCCGCGCACCGGCCGGTGAGCTCGTAGTTCAGCCAGTCCTTGGGCTCGAGGTACTTCCACGTCGCACGTGCGACATCAGGTCGTTCCCGCTGCAACCAGAGGATGTGCGAGATCGAGTCCTTGCCGGAGAGTGCGGGCGCGCCTCCCGTCCGGCGGATCCACGTACGCAGCTTGCGCGGTTCGTAACCTTGCACGCGCAGCACGCCACCCACGACGCGCCGGGTCTCGGCCGCGCCCCGCGAGTCCATCCAGATGATCGCGTCGTGCAACGGCGTGCCGTCGCGATCGATCGGGACGGTGCCCGACCATTGCGAGGTGACGGCGACCGCTCCGACGTCGTCGGGCGAAATGATTGTGCGTTCCATGAGGCGCTGCGCCGCGCTCACCGCGCCGTTCCACCACGCGCTCGGCGATTGCTCGACACCACCGTCGGGCAGCACGTTGAGACCGACGGGCGTGAAATCTCCGTCGACGAAGACGCCGTCGAACGTGAAGAGCGCGACCTTTGGTCCGGAGGTACCGAGGTCGATGGTGAGAACGTGCTCGGTCACGCCTCGCTCCGGCTCACTGTTCTCGACGCCTGCGGAGACCGTGGCCGAAGAAACCACCCTGGGGTCGCGCGTGCGCGTGGTAATGATCGGGAATGTTGCGCATGTTGTCGTCGACGTAGTGCTCGAAGGTGAAGTGTTCCGAGACCACCATGGCGAGCTTGTCGTGCATGTGCGCGAGCTGTTCGGTCGGCGGTGCGACCCCGTGGCTGCGCCACACGACCATCGGGACGGCGCAGATCTCACACTCCGCGATCCAGCAGACATCGTCCTCGTGGAACCACGGTGTGATGCGCGCCGCCTCACAGAGATCGCAGGCGGCGTTTACGAGATCGTCGGCCATGCCTCGACGATACGACACGACCCCCTGCCCGCCGCCCGACGACCGTTTGGCGCCTCCGCAACCCCTCTGCGTGAACGCACCGAGTGAGAATCGAATATGCTCTTCGCTCCGACGGCATCGGTAGACGCGTAAACGAGCACCAGGGATGCACGCGGGCTGCCCGTTCGACGGCGAAGATAGGGAGCGAATGAGGGGCTTGATCCTGGCGGGCGGCGCCGGCACCCGGTTGCGACCGATCACCCACACGAGCGCCAAGCAGCTCGTTCCCATCGCCAACAAACCCATCCTGTTCTACGTGGTCGACGACATGGCGGCGGCCGGGATCAAGAACATCGGTGTGGTCGTCTCGCCCGAGAGCGGCGCCGAGATCGAGTTCGCCCTCGGTGACGGTTCGCAATTCGGCGTCGAGCTGACCTACATCCCGCAGGCGGAGCCGCTCGGCCTGGCCCATTGCGTGCTCGTCGCAGCCGACTTCCTGGGCGACGACGACTTCGTCATGTACTTGGGCGACAACATGCTCCAGCAAGAGCTGCGGCCGCTCGTCGACCGGTTCCTCGCGGATCGGAGACGACAACCGGAGCTGGACGAGCGCCACGCGCAACTGCCGGCCGCGCAGATCCTCCTCGCGCACGTCGACGATCCCCGCCAGTTCGGGGTGGCCGAGGTGGACGCCCACGGTGGTGTCGTGCGGTTGGTCGAAAAGCCCGCTGATCCGCCGTCCGATCTCGCGCTCGCGGGCGTCTACATCTTCGACAAGCGCGTGCACGAGGCTGTCAATGCGATCGAGCCGTCCGCGCGCGGCGAGCTCGAGATCACGGATGCGATCCAGTGGTTGATCGACCGCGGGTATCCGGTCATGCACGAGGTGCTCGAAGGTTGGTGGATCGACACGGGCAAGAAGGACCCGCTGTTGCATTGCAACCGCCTCGTCCTCGACACGATCGTTCCCCGCATCGACGGCGAGATCGATGCCGAATCACGCGTCGAAGGACGGGTGGTGATCGAAGCGGGCGCGTCCCTCGAGGCCTCGGTTGTGCGTGGGCCCGCGATCATCGGGGCGGGAACGCGGCTCGTCGACACGTATGTGGGTCCATACACGGCGATCGGCGCGAACTGCGAGCTGCGCGACGCCGAGATCGAGCACTCGGTCGTGTTCGAACGGAGCCGGATCATCGGCGTACACCACATCCACGATTCTCTGCTCGGACGCGAGGTCGAGGTCGTGCGCAGCGGCGACCGCCCCAAGGCGACCCGCCTGATGCTCGGTGATCACTCCCGAGCCGATTTGGAGTAACGATGGCATCCATCTCCGAGAGCAAGCTCATCACCGGCGTGTTCCACGTCGTCCCCTCGGTCCACCGCGACCGGCGAGGGCTGTTCGTCGAGACGTTCCGCCGCGAATGGATACCGAGCGGGCGCGAGATGATCCAGTCAAACCGCGCCGATCGTTCCGCGGGCTGCGTCGTCGGACTGCATTACCACCTGCATCAGGCCGACTACTGGTACGTGCCCTTCGGCCGGGCCCGCGTCGTGCTGCACGATCTCCGCGTCGGGAGCGCGACCGACGGCGCGACGGAAGTGTTCGATCTGGGTGAACCGGAGACCGGCGAGAACACCCACGCCGGCGTGCTCATCCCGCCCGGCGTCGCCCACGGCTTCGCCTCACTGACCGACATGACGATCACCTACCTGGTCGACGGCTATTACAACGCGGCCGACGAGCTCGGCGTCGCGTGGGACGATCCGCAGATTGCAGCCGACTGGGGGGTCTCGAGTCCCGAGCTCTCCGATCGCGACGCCGCCAACCCGAAGCGCGCCGAGATCCCCGATCGCGCCCGCCCGCTCTGGCCGATGCGAACATGAAGCTGCTCGTCACCGGTGGCGCCGGCTTCATCGGGTCCAACTTCGTGCGCTGGTGGGCCCGCGAGCGCCCGGGCGACACCGTCGTCGCGTACGACGCCCTGACGTACGCCGGCAATCGCGAGAGTCTGCGAGGCGTGCCGCACGAATTCGTGCACGGCGACATCGGCGATCTCGCGTTCGCAGAGGAGACGCTGCGAGACCACGCGATCGACGTGGTGGTGAACTTCGCGGCAGAGTCACACAACTCATACGCGATCACGAACCCGGGGATCTTTTTCCGCACCAACGTCGTCGGCACACAGACGTTGTGCGAAGCAGCAAGGCGCGTCGGGATCGCCCGCTTCCATCACGTGTCGACATGCGAGGTATACGGCGATCTTGCGCTCGACGCGACCTCACCCTTCACGGAAACTTCTCCGTACGCGCCGCGTACGCCGTACAACGCTTCCAAGGCGGGCGGCGACCACGCCGTGCGCGCGTACTACGAGACGTTCGATCTCCCGATCACGATCACGAACTGCGCCAACAACTACGGCCCCTACCAGTTCCCCGAGAAGGTGATTCCGCTCTTCGCGACGCGCGCCATCGACGATCAAGACATCCCGCTGTACGCGTCGACCAAGAACCGCCGGGAATGGATCCACGTCGACGATCACTGCCGCGCGATCGCGCGCATCCTCGATGACGGACGCATCGGCGAGACCTACCACGTCGGCACGGGCGAGGAGCGCAGCATCGAGGAGATCGCCGACGCGGTGCTCGCGACGCTCGGCAAGCCCGAATCGCTCAAGAGGATCGTTCCGGACCGACCGGGTCACGATCGGCGTTATCTGCTCGAGGCCTCGAAGATTCGGGCCGAGCTCGGTTGGGAGCCGCAGGTCGGCTTCGAGACCGGCCTCCGGGAGACCGTCGAGTGGTACGCGGCGAATCGCGACTGGTGGGAACCGCTCTCGGAGCGTGCACCCGTCGACGAGACCGCCGCGTGGAAGTGACCTGAGCATTGCGCGTTCTCGTGACGGGCGCGGGCGGCATGGTCGGCCGCGAGGTCGTCGAGGTGCTGCAGCCGCACGAGGTCATCGGTCTCGACCACGCCGCGCTCGACGTCGGCGACCGCGACGCCGTGCTCGGCGCCATCGGTGTCGCGCAGCCCGACGCGATCGTGCACTGCGCGGCGATGACCGCCGTCGACGCGTGCGAGTCGGAGCCCGACCGGGCCTTTCTCGTGAACGCGCTCGGGGTCCGATTCGTCATGGAAGGGGCCCGGCGCGCCGGCGCGTACATGGTCACGCTCTCGACCGACTACGTGTTCGACGGCTCCCAATCCGAGCCGTACCACGAATGGGACACCCCGAATCCCGCCTCGGTGTACGGGCAGTCGAAGCTGGCGGGCGAGTTCGAGATCGACCTCGAGTGTGCGGTCGTCCGGACCTCGTGGGTCATCGGGCGCTACGGCGCGAACATGGCGAAGACCGTGTTACGTCTGGCCGCGGGCGACTCCCCGATGCGCTTCGTCGACGATCAGCGGGGCTGTCCGACGGTCGCGGCCGATTTGGCCACCATGTTGCGCACCTTCGTGGTCGAGCGTTTGCCCGGCACATGGCACGTGACGAATCAGGGCGCTGTGAGCTGGTTCGAGTTCGCAGGCGAGGTGTTGCGCGCCGCGGGCCACGACCCCGCGCGGGTCGAGCCGATCGCGACCGCGGATCTCGATCCGCCCCGGCCCGCTCCCCGGCCGGCGAACTCGGTGCTCGACAATCGCGCCCTACGGCTCGCCGGCCGGACGTTGCTTCCCGACTTCCGCGAGTCGCTCCCGGCCCTCGTGCGGGCTGTCCGCTGACCGGCGCGATCACGCAGAGGCGCTCGGTCACAGGCGATCGATGATGGCGCGGGCGAACGCGCTGGTCTTGACCTCGGTCGCGCCGTCCATGAGCCGGGCGAAGTCGTAGGTGACGATCTTCTCGGCGATCGTCGCCTCGAGGGCGCGCTCGATGTCGGCGGCCGCCTTCGTCCAACCGAGGTGCTCGAACATCATCACGCCCGAGAGCAGCACCGAGCTGGGGTTGACCTTGTCCTGGCCGGCGTACTTCGGGGCCGTGCCGTGCGTCGCCTCGAAGATCCCGTGGCCCGTCACGTAGTTGATGTTGCCGCCGGGCGCGATCCCGATCCCGCCCACCTGCGCGGCGAGCGCGTCCGACAGGTAGTCGCCGTTCAGGTTGGTGGTCGCGATGACGTCGAAGTCCTCGGGCCGGGTCAGCACTTGCTGCAACGTGATGTCGGCGATGCTGTCCTTCACCAGGACCTTGTCGCCCGGCTTGCCGTCGCAGTCGTCCCAGCCGACCGCGACGGCGGCGAACTCCTCCCGCACGAGCTCGTAGCCCCAGTTGCGAAACGCACCTTCGGTGAACTTCTGGATGTTCCCCTTGTGCACGAGTGTGACACTCGGGCGATCGTTCTCGACGGCGTACTTGATCGCGGCGCGGATCAAGCGCTTGGAGCCTGTCTCCGATACCGGCTTGATCCCGACGCCGGAGTCTTCGCGAATGTTCCAGCCGAACCGCTCCTTCAACATCGCGATCAGCTCGTGCGCCTCGGGTGTTCCTTCTTCGACCTCCAGGCCCGCATAGATGTCTTCGGTGTTCTCGCGGAAGATCACCATGTTGACGGCCTCGGGACGCTTCACCGGCGACGGCACACCGGGGAACCACCGCACGGGGCGAAGACACACGTACAGGTCGAGGAGCTGACGCAACGCGACGTTGAGCGACCGGATGCCGCCGCCGATCGGCGTCGTCAACGGACCCTTGATGCCGATCAGGTATTCGCGAAAGGTGTCGACCGTCTCGTCGGGAAGCCACGAGCCGGTCGCGT
>JALYLU010000185.1 GCA_030774075.1 Actinomycetota bacterium
AAGCGGCCAGCCACGCCGACCCGCGGACCACCATGCGCTACGACCGCGCCCGCGTCTCCCTCGACCGACACGCCACCTACATCGTCGCAACCTTCATCGCCGGAGCAGCCCGATAACGTCCGATCCGAACCGCTCTGGGGTCGCATAAGCGTCCCCGAGCGGGCATTCTGTGCGCGCGTGTCGAGTGCGATGCAACGTTCCGATCCTCTGCGCCGTCCGGTCTACGTGAGTTGTCGCTTGGTAGTCGGGGTCCTGTTGTGCGCGACAGCGTGCAGCGGCGCGCATGAGGCTCGACCGCCTTCAGCGTCTACGGCGACCACGCGTCCAGCGACGACGACCTCATCGCCAACGTCGAGCGCGTGTCCCGGCCCGCCAGACACCCTTCCCGCGGCGGGCCAGGGCGTTGTTCCAGTGTCGGTGCCATGCGGCTGTCCGACCGCGCGCATCACGGTGCCGCCGTTGGGAGTGGACGAGCGCGTGGGCGCGGCACGCGCGGCACTTAGGTGGGCGAGCCGTGTGAAGCATTGGGCACCAGGGGCTGGACACGCGACCGCGATCTACAAGGTCGGCGATACAAGCCGCGGTGTGTGGGCTGTGGTGTTCGCGCAGAACGTGCCCGAGTTCTGCGGTAAGGCAGTGACTGCCGCGAGTTGGGGGATCGAACTGTTTGACGACGCGATCCCTGACACCGGAAGGCAAGCCGCCGTTGTCGTCGCGCACTTCGCGCTTGGCTGGCAGGTCTGGGGCGTGTACACCTGAGACAAGACCGATGGCAGCGCCAGATCTGCCGATCGGTACTCGCATGGTGGCTCTCCGGAGCGGGCAGGTAAGCAATCGGTCGTGCGAATTTCTCTGCGTCGTGTCGTAATGGTTGTGGTCGAGATGGTTTCTCTAGGTGGGAGGGCCAGGCCACGCTGGACGAGGAGTCGTTTGAAACGTTCGTTGCGGCGGTGTCGCCGCGGTTGCTCCGCGCATTCGTTTCGGCTTACGGAACGGAGCGGGGTGGGGAGGCGACGGCGGAGGCGCTCGCGTACGCGTGGGAACACTGGCGACGCATCCGCAGGATGGAGAATCCAGCCGGGTATCTGTTTCGGGTTGGCCAGACCCGCACGCGTCGTCGCAAGGAGGGGACGGAAGCGTTGCGTTGGAAAGCTCGTGGAGTTGGCGCGGAGCGACATGTCGAGCCTGCCCTTACGTCGCTGCTCGCATCGCTGTCGGAGGCCCAACGAGTCTCGGTGGTGTTGCTCTACGGGTACGAATGGACGCTGCGTGAGGTCGCCGAGTTGCTCGACGTAACCATCTCGACGGTGCAGACGCACGCCGAGCGCGGGTTGGCGAAACTTCGGTCCGGGTTGGAGGTCAGCGAAAATGACTGAACTTTCTTCTGCGTTGCGCGACCTGATCGAAAGGTCGCTGCCGGGCCTCGATGTTGGCAAGCTGATCGATCAACGCCGCCGCCGCCGAAGGCGACGACGGGCAGCCATCGCGGTCGTGGTTCTGCTTGCTGTTGTCGGCGGGGTTGCAGCGACGCTCGATGGGTTGCGTGGTAGTCGAGCGACACGGGTTCGTGTCACGTCTCCGCGCACTACGGTCCCGGCGTCGATTGGTGACGGCCTCGTTCCGGTCAGAGTCGATCACGGACCGAATCCTTTGCTCGTGCCGCTGCTCGCCCTGCCGCCATGTGACAGCGACGGGAACTTCCTCGCGTGGGCAGCCACGGCCGTCGCTCCCTACCACCCATCGACCATCACGCGGTCCTCCAGAATCGATCGCCTACCGCTGCGTGACGTTGCAGACCTCACGCCCGTCATTGTCGATCCGTCGCCATTCGGATGCATCCTGGCTGGTCGATTCAACCAGGCCATCGGTTGGGAGCGACGCGACGCGCACGGCACGGTTGTGGCCCGCGCGGTGAGCATCCCCGGCGGCCGCACCGTCCCAGCGCGGATGCTGTCGCACCCATCCAGCTACCACCAGGAAGCGATCGGCTCGGGACAAGCCATAAATGGGTTCATCGAAGGAGACACCGCCGAAGCCCTCATCGCCGGACGTATCACCGTCCTCTCGATTCCTGGTCTGCACGCGACCACCTACCAGGCAGGCGTCGCGCTTGAACAGCGCCTCAACCTGTACGACCTCATCAACACGACCCCAACGATCGGTCAACCCACACGGATGGTTCCGGGTATGCAACTCTGCGCCACCGAACCGACCCCGGAATACTGTGACGGTACGGGCCGACGGCTGACCGTGGGTCGCACCGCGACGATGCCGACGACCGGACAAAAGATCACGATCAACGGTCAGGCATCGGTTGTCATCGACGGCGCGGACGGCACCCGATATGTCACGGTGCAACTCGGGTTCCCAGGCGTGTTCCTGCAAGCCACGGGAACTCCCGACATCACCCTCGATCGGCTAGTCGCGGTGATCCGATCGGTACCGGTGCTCACTCCCGGGTATCTCCATCCCGCCAGCGGCACCCGCGACCTTCGTGCATCGTTCAGTCCCGACTGGCTTCGACGCAACCTCGAAGCGATCAGTGCGCGCAACGTCAAAATCAGCGCACCACCCGGCTTTAACGGATCGCCCACCGGCTTTCTTGACGCCAGGTTCACCGCGAAAGATTCAACGGCCGGGTACGGAACGTTCGGCGCCCAGACCCCGCGCACATTACCTGTGCTCGCCACCCGCATCGTCAAGATCGGCACCGCACAGTTCTGGGAGGTCGGCACCACCCAAACCCTCGGCTACTGCAACGACATCTTCGTCAACATCCAGGCGCCCAACGCGACCGCGATCGCATCCGCGTTCGTCCATCAGATCGGCTGCTAGCACCACACTCTGCCAACGTCCTGTGTAACGATGCGGGGCGCAGCGCCCGATCTGCCGATCGGTACTCGCCGATGCGCTCGCGATCGGGCAATCTGAGCACGTGCGCATCCACCCGTTCAAGGCTTCCGACACCGTCGCCGTGGTCGATCTTTCGCTACGCGCCTGGGCTCCGGTTTACGTCTCGATCCGCGACGCGCTCGGTGCAGAGATCAACGATGCTCTCCAACCTGATTGGCGAGTAAAGCAGCAGCGCGACGTGGAGGAGGTGCTTTCGGCACCAACGAGCAACGCCTGGATCGCTGACGTAGATGCCATAGTCGCTGGCTTCGTAGCCGTCCGAATCCACGACGATCGCCGCATCGGCGAGATCGACATGCTCGCGGTCGACCCGCCTCACCAAGGAGCAGGAATCGGCACGGCCCTCACCAAGTTCGCCCTCGCCTGGATCAAGGGATCCGGCATCAGCGTCGCGATGGTTGGAACCGGTGCCGATCCGGGACATGCGCCCGCTCGACGGACCTACGAGAAGGCGGGGATGAAACTCGTGCCGATGGCCCGCTACTTCATGAAGCTCTGAGCCGCGCCATATCTGCCGATCCGGCGCTCGCCGTAACCGCTCCCGATCTGGCATTCTGCACGCGTGAGTGGCGACAATGACGGCGCCGATCTTGAAGCGCTCGACACGCTGCCAGTCGGATCGTCCGAACCGGGCGTGACGCAGCGCCGGTCGACGCGACGTCGACGGACCGTGATTCGCGTCAGCGTCGCTGTCGTCCTCGTCGCGGGGGTGAGCGCAGGTTTGGGAGCGGCGATCCGTTGGTCTCGGTCGAAGCTGCCCACAGCAACGGTTCGCGCCGCTGATCATGCCGAGCTGCTTCCCTCGCAGGTCGTCGCCACGATGCAGGCAACGTGCGGAACCGCAGCGACCCGTGTACGCCTTGACCTCATCCAAGGAGACGCACACTTACGTCCGGTCTTCAAATGTCGCGTGGTGCGCCTCGACGAGACTGCGGCCGAAGCCAAACTCGTCGACCTCGTATCGCACCGCCATGATGCCGCGCGTCGTGCCGATCTCGTCGTCATGCTGTCGCACGAACTGCGGATTCCGCGTGACCGTTCTCTGGTTGTGTGGAGTATCGGGAGCGGGATCGACGGCTGCTACCGCATCGCTGACACGAACTTCCATCGTCAAGAGATCGCGGCCGCAGCTCGGCAGCTCCCTCCGCCCGCTCGTGAGACGTCCGTCCGATGGACAGAGATCGAAGCGGTGCGTTTCGCGGGCACCTGCCCCGAGCAATTGCGAGCATTCTTCGACTCGGTCGCCAGCGCTGGATATCCTGCCGCCGCCGCGATCGTTCGGTCTGAACTGACCCGACTTGGCGTGCGGACCTGACGCACATATCTGCCGATCGGTACTCGACCGAAATGTCACTCCGGCCTTTTAGGCTGATCGTGTTACCGCCCACAGAAGGACACGATCATGACCGAGAAGCGTTCCGCCGACCACGATCACCCACGGTGTAGCCGGTGCAAACGGCCGTCGTCGCAGCCCGGGATCTGCGAGGACTGTCGGAAGGCCATCCAGGACCGGGAACCGCGTTGAACACCTCCGAAAGGTCGACCGAAAAAATCGAGATCTTCTTCCAAGGTCCCCAGCCCCTCCTGGTGCGGTTCATCAGCGCACTCCAAAGCGAGGGCCTCGTCGTAGAAGATGCTCCGCTGGAGACCAGGTCCGCCGAACCAATCACAGATGCGGCCCGGTACTGGCTCCATGTCGGACTCGATGGCGTCGGTCCGCTCGCCAGCGAGCTGGCAAGGAAGGCCACCGACCTGGGCCAAGCGGCAGTCATCCTTGAAATCGCTCGCAGATGCCGGGCGAAGTTCATGGATCGCTTCAAAGACAACGAGCCGGGAATGCACATCCACGTGGAGGACGAGCCCTGGCTCTAGCAGCGTCCCACGGTCGCCCATCCGGACGGACCAGCGCGTTCCGGATTCGGCGAAAACGCGTTCCAAGGGTCCGCGAAGGGGATCGCACAGCCCAGGGCTGTGGCTACACCGAGGATTTCGCGCCGTCCCCACGAGGGCTTGTGTCCGCCTGGGTTGTAGGCGGAGGAGAGAACGAACCGTAGCGAACCTGCGGGCTGGTTCGATTGTGTTGAGAGCTGTGACCTGCCGAGATGGGTGGGGGAGAGAACCTTCCTTCTCTCCCCTACGGCTCGGAGTGATCGAACATGGCGACGGATCGAACGACCACAGTATCGCTGGTTCGGGATTGGCTGAACTACCTGAGCGTGTCGAAGGCACCCGCGCCGAAGACCGTCGCGCTGTACCGAAGGCTGTGTTCGTCGTTCGTCGAGGAGTGCGTGGGGGATCGTCGCCTCGAGCAGATCACCACGGCCGAGATCGAGGTATGGCTGCAACGTCCCCGCGCTGGTCGAGCGCGAGGCCGCATCGCCGCGCCGGCGACGCTGCACCGAGATGCGTCGACGATGCGAGGTTTCTTCGGCTGGCTTCAGGCGATCGGTGAGGTTCGCGAGAACCCAGCGAATCTGGTGTGCACTCCCGCCGTGCACAACCGCCAGCCGCGGCCGGTTTCGGACATGACCTTCTCGAAGCTGTGGGACGCGCTCGACGGCGCCGACGCGGTCGTCCTCGGCCTCGCCTTCTTTGGTGGCCTCCGTCGTGAAGAGATCACCAGGCTGCGGGTTCACAACGTCGACATCGGTAGACGCAAGCTGATCAACTTCGTCCGCAAGGGCGGGGGTGAGGACACGCTGCCGATCGGGACGATGCTGGACACGTTCGAGCAGCGTCTGGAGCACCTCGGTTCCGAGCGACTCTGGCCGCTCATCGCCGAGCGGGTCGACGGGCGCGACGACAACACGTTTCTGATCAGCTGGTCCGAGCTCGGACGCCCACGGCGTTCGGTCGCGGCATCGCTTCGCGAGGCGGACCAGCTTGATCCACAGCACTTGAATCACTGGCTCGACCGGATGACGAGGTCAGTGAACGCCCCGCACATCGCTCCGCATCAGTTGCGTCATAGCTGCGCGACGAACCTGCTGCGCGCCGGGGTGCCGTTAGCGATCGCGAGCAACCTGTTGAACCACGCGAACGTGCATACCACGATGCGTTACATGAAGGCCGGCGGCGATGAGCTGAGCGAATGGCTGACAAGCACGACTCCAGTCGAGCCGAGGCAGCTTCGCGCTGTATGAGCGCGAGGCGCCGGGGGCGGTCGAGCAGTCGGCTTGCGCAAAGGGTGTGCTCGGCTCCGGGTCCCGCAGACCTGGTGAACTTCGTGCTCCCGATCGACCCCAGATCGTCGCACGGTCCGCGATTTGTTGCGCGGCGCAAAGCCGGCGATTGGGGACACCGGGATGCGGAATACTGGGACGCGCGTTCGGGGTCGCACTCGGGCGTTTTGGGGGGTGAGTAGCCTCCGCGCCCGTGGAGATGCCGCCGACGCGATACGCGAAGACGAGTGATGGTGTGCATCTCGCGTATCAGGTGTACGGCGACGGTCCCGTGGACATTCTGCTCTCGGGGAGTTTGTGGTGGCACCTCGAGTTCCAATGGACGGATCCGAGCGCCGTTCGTGTGAAGGAACGTCTTGCTCGTCTTGGGCGGGTGATCGAGTTCGACAAGCGCGGTACTGGACTATCAGATCGGGTCCCGGTTGATCGGCTCCCCACGCTTGAACAACGAATCGACGACATCACGGCCGTGCTCGATGCGGCCGGCTCGACATCTGCCGTGCTGCTCGGACAGAACCATGGCGCCCCGCTTGCGCTGTTGTTTGCGGCCACGTTCCCGGAGCGGACGCGCGCATTGATCCTGCAAGGTGCGTTCGCTCGATTCGCCGAGGCTCCCGATTACCCGTACGGCTTCCCTGAGAGGCTCGTCCCTCGGGTCGTGGAACAGATGGAGTCACACTGGGACGAGCCACACGCGCTCGCGCAGATCGCGCCCAGCTCCATGCACGATCCCGACGTCCGCGAGTGGTGGACCACAATGCAACGTATGGCGGTGAGTCCCGGCGCTGCGTTGGCGTTGTGGAATATGTCGATGGCCACCGACGTCCGCGGTGTTCTGCCTGCGATCCATGTCCCGACGCTCGTGGTTCACCTTTCGGACGATCGTCTGATCAACATCGGGTGCGGTCGCCATCTTGCCGAACACATCGCGGGTGCGACCTTCGTCGAGGTCCCCGGCTCTGATATCGGATGGACCGATCCCACTCCCGTGAGTGACGTGATCGAAGAATGGCTTACCGGTCGCCAACCGGAATCCGAAGTCGATCGGGTGCTCGCGACCGTGATGTTCACCGACATCATCGACTCCACGAAACAGTTGATCGAACACGGCGACCGCGAATGGAAAGCAGTTCTCGATCGTCACGACGCGCTCATCGATCGGGCGCTCGATCGATACCGAGGCCGCAAAGTCAACCCGACCGGCGACGGGGTGCTCGCCACGTTCGACGGCCCAGCCCGCGCGGTGCAATGCGCGTGCGCGATCCGCGACGGAGTCGCAGCCCTTGGCATCGAGATCCGCGCCGGAGTGCACACCGGAGAGATCGAGCTCCGCGGCGACGACGTCAGCGGGCTTGCCGTCCACCTCGGGGCGCGAGTCGCTGCGCTCGCCGGACCGAGTCAGGTGCTGGTGACGCGCACCGTCACTGATCTTGTCGCTGGTTCTGGGCTGCACTTCGCCGAACATGGCGAACACGAACTCAAAGGACTCCCCGGCTCCTGGCACCTCTACGCGGTCGACGGATCCTAAACAGGCCAACGCCCCTCGTCCGACGAGCGCCCGCGACCCGGCGTTATATGAGATAGGGGGGAGACCGGGGTTATGGGGCGCGCGGGATGGGGCGGTCGTCCGACTCGTCGGGGCGGCCGGCAAGCGTGGAGACGGCCGTGGGGTACGGGATCTAGTGTCAGCCGGTGCCTCAGACGAAGTATGCGCAGTGTGGTGATCTGAGCCTCGCGTATCAGGTGTTCGGCGAGGGTGCGATCAATTTGGTGATCGCATCTTCGTTCGTTAGCCACATCGAACTGGTTTGGACCATGCCGGAAGCGAAGGCGTGGTACGACCAGCTCGGTTCCTTCTGCCGCGTCTTGGTGTTCGACAAGGCAGGTGTGGGTCTTTCTGACCCCGTGCCGAAAGTGCGTTCGATCGAGGATCGCGCGGCTGAGATTGAAGCGGTAATGGTCGCCGCCGGATTCGATCGCGCTGCGGTGTTGGGGATTAGTGAGGGTGGACCCGCGGCGATCTGGTTGGCGGCGACGCGACCTGATCGGGTCAAGGCCCTGATCCTCACGGGCACCTTCGGCCACCTGCCCATGAGTTGGGATGACCTCGAAAACAGCGCGGAAGCGGTCGCCGAGCGTTTGTGTTCGACGATGGGCGACCAGTACGCGCCATCGGTCGAGCAGGTGGCGCGGATCCAACCCTTAGGTCGAGCGGTGCGCTCGGATTGGGGGTCGGGTGAAGCGTTGCATGTTCTGTTGCCGTCGGTGAAGTCGTTGGCGCAGCTTGGAATGCTCGAGCGAATGAGCGCCAGTCCCGGAATGGCTCGAGTGACATTGGAGGCCGCCTTCGGTCTCGACGTGAGGTCGGTGTTGTCGGCGATCGATGTGCCGACGCTCGTTATCCACGCGAGGGACGACCCGGTTCCGGTCCAGGGCGGCCGGTATCTCGCGGATCACATTCCGGGGGCTCAGTTCATGGAAGTTGAAGGGCACGACCACGCGCCGTTCCTGTCCGATCCCGATCGGATCAACCGAACCATCGAAGGGTTCCTCACCGGCACGCACGCGGCGTCACGTCAGGTGCACCGTGCGCTCAGGACGGTGTTGTTCACCGACATCGTGTCGTCCACCGCGCGGGCGGCCGCGATGGGCGACGAACGCTGGAGCGCGCTCTTGCAGCGGTTCGGTGAAGTCACCGAGAGCCTCGCCGAACGCTTCGGCGGAACCGTCGTCAAGAGC
>JALYLU010000186.1 GCA_030774075.1 Actinomycetota bacterium
GGGCCATGGAATGCGCCATTGTTGTACGAGAACTCGTCGAGTGCCCCATTCGGCGTAGCAAAGAAGACGTCTTCGCTCGACCCCGTCCAGACCGTGCTCTGTGCGGTCGGCGACAACCCTGTGATGCTTGCGGCCGCGATGACAGTTCCCCAACCGAACTCCCCACTGGACAGTTGGTACTCGCCAGCAACCCACACTTGTCCGGCTACAGCGGGGTCGGGTGCCGCTCCTAAGTAGTCTCCCCATCGTTCATCGCAGGTGGCTGTGTCACAAGAGGTCGTCCCCGCGGTACTCCCTTTGATAACCCTGTTCCACTTAACGGTGCCGGAGCCATTCACCGCCATTGCCGCCGCCTGGGGTGTGAACGCGTTGGCAACGCGGGAGTAGGAGATGAAGACGTTCCCGCTAGGGTCGAGGGTGCCGCTGCCGTAGATGTAGTTCACCCCGCTCGCCCCAAAGGTCCAAGTGTGCGTCACGCAGGAGCACGAGGTGAAGTCAATGCGGACCGATTCATTGCATAAGCCTGTGCCGCAGTTCTCGGTCGACTCCAGTTCCATGATGTAGTGCCCAGCCACCAGTTCCTGCGTCGCACTCATGAAGCGATTGTCGAGATCACCTCCGCCGACGTTCCCGCCCGGAGTTGCCGGGTCGGACAGGTTGCTGTAGCCCTTGTTCTCGATCTTGGTCTCCGTGAAGGTGACGTTCCCTTGGTCGGGCGTTCCGGAGGCATTGAGTAGCCACAGGCCGCCGCCGACCGTGACGAACTTGGCGTCGAATTCATTCGTATTATGTACCGCGGCACGATACGCCGCATGACTGCGCTCGTTCCCCACAGACCTGGTTGAGCTGCACGACAGCATCGAACTCTTCTGGAACACGACGGCATATCCGTCCCCGTTGTCAACGCGGGTTCCCGATATTCCAATTTTGTCTGCTGTGGCAGTAATCGAAGGTTGGTCCACGAAGGCCGGGGGCGTAAAAGTGTAGATGCACCACTGATTCGGGGGGGTCGGGTTGGCGGAGGCCGACACTACGACTTTGATGGTATTGACGTTCAGCACCGAACAGACAAAGGCGAAACGATTGTCCCATGACCACCAAATGACCTCGGGATCTACGCATCCATTTCCGGAAAGGCTGAGGAAGCTATTCAAATCCGCGTGCCAGACTTGCCCACCGGCGATCGATCGGTTGTACGCCGTGATTGACGTATTGACGACCTCAACCACGTAGCTCGTACTGACCGCAACGTTGGTGTCGGCCGGTCTCCAGCCGTTGCCACCTCCGCAGCATTGTTGTGCGGGAAACTGGGCGCTCGGGAAGCTCGTGGTCCTACTCGAACTACTGTGCGAACGGGTGGGCACGATGGTTTCGGAGACAAGAGGTCCGGCCGGTGCCAGACGTGCCCCGATCGGAAGGGCGGCACCCTTATTCTGGCGCGCGGGAAGTGGATGAAAGGCGTGAATTGAATTCGGTGCCGCGTGCGCGCTGACTTTCTCGGCGCTGGGCACCTTCGCCGCGGCGAAAGCCCAAGACGGTGTCACGACAGTGACAACGCCAACGAGGAGCGAGAGAGCCGCCACCGAGACTACGGATCTTGCGAGCCGCCCGGAAGTCCGATTCCTCGGAGGTGTGCCAGATGAAATCCGAAGAGGCATCACAGCCTCCTTTCCCGCGACCTACAGCACCACGCAAGGCGGTACGCGCCGTCTAGCGGCTTAGCACTGGTTCGGTTCGTTGTCAACGAACGACGAGCTGCCCGCGCTCGTCCAACGACTTCGTGTCGACCTCACCCCGAAAGCAATGACTAACGGCGTCGCAAGATTCCCTGGGATCGGGGTGAGGCCCAGCACAGGGCGACCTCAGTCGTCCACCGGACCCTTGCGCCCTTCTGCGTAGTCGGCGAGGACCTCGCTATCCGTATGAATCGTGCGGCGGATTCTTACGGCTCGGATTCGGTTGGGCGCGCGCGGGCTCGACCACCGGCGTCGGAGGTAGCCGCCGTGAGGCAGGCGAAGTAGGTACCTGCGGCGGCTCCGGAACGGGCTCCGGCGCCCGCCCCGTCGGCTTGGCCGTTGTGCGGTTCTCACCCACTCGCCGTCCGAGCAACAGCCGACTCAAGATATTCGGCTTCTTCGCTTCGACCGATTCGGTGCCGCCTGGTCGCGCGAGGCGCTCCGCTTCCTCGGGTGTGAGCACCCTTCGAGTGCGTTTCAACATCTGCATCAACTCCAGAGTTGGCAGGCGCGAATGCCAAGACCCAAGGCCACCGTCGCGAACGCGTCGCGTTCCGCTAGTTTGTCGGGTCCGAACCGAGCGGCGAGGCTCTGTACAAAGGCCGGGATACGAGAAGATCCACCGGTGCGGATCACGAGGTCGACGTCGTGAGCGTTGACATTTGCGTCGGTAAGCGCACGGTCGATCTGCTCGCCGACACGGTCAAGGTTCGGTCCGATCAGCAGCTCGAACTCGTGACGCGTAAGCGGCTCAGACAACGAAACGCGCGTTCTGCTGAAGGCGATCGTCGTTTGTGGCGTGTCGGACACGGCGATCTTGCCGTCCTCGATCGCCCGAAAGAAGTTGTATCCGTGGCCGCCGAAGATGATCTCTTCGGCCATAGCCAACGGCTTGCCAGGAACGGTGCTCATCAGCCCGAATGCTCTCACCACGTTTGGGTCGCTGATCATGGCGACGATCTCGTGCAAGGTCCGCATTCGTCGGAGGGCCGCCGGAACTGGTTTGTCCGGGCCGTCGATCGCGTATCGGCGATCAAGCCCCAGAGCGGGTCCAATCTTCGCGTCGAACAGCAAGGAGTCGAAGAGTTCGCCGCCAATCGCGGCACCATGGAGCGCTAGGACCTCGGCCTGGTCGGGCGAGAATTCGATGACTGAGACGTCGAATGTGCCACCACCGAAGTGTTTGTCATTAGCGGCGATCTCGTCAGCGAGGCGTGTGGCCGAGCGGGTTCTGGACCCACTCCTGCCGAGCAACGTAGCACCTGCTTGGTTACGAATTATCGGAGGTCTGCGAGCAATGAAGCAAGTGCGGGCACACCTTGAGATTTGCGCAGCCAGCCCGATGCGTGCGGGACGTAGATGTAGAGCTGCCGCGCAGAGGCCTTCGCCGATTTCGAGTACTAGTCGAAGTGTCCGCGCGGCATCACGATGACGTACTGCGCGTCGTACGAGTAGTCCCGAACGCCTTGCACGCGACGATTGGTGGGTTGTCGAGTTAGCCGAACACGCCCAGAGACGCGTCAAGCCCCGGCACGTCGTCGTGCCAGGGCTCTCAGCCTGAGGGAGCCAGCGCGGTAGCCGCGAGAACCCTTCTTCTGCATGCGTGCGCTACGCCCAGCAGTACCCGTTGTAGGCGTACTGGGCACTGAAGTCGGCGGCCACTGCCGGCCGGATGATCGACTGGCCGATGAACCCGTTGTACTGGGTGACCCATTGTACGGTGACGTCGGCCTTGTAGTAGCCGTGGCTCCCCAGGTTCCAGCTCGCGGGCCCGAACGAAACCGATCCGTAGTTCACACGGGTCCAGTTGTACCCAAGGCTTTGGAAGCCCACCTGGGTCCAGCCCGCGTTGGTCCACTTGAACAGCGTTACCGACGCGCCGACCTTTTGGACTCCTCCAACCGGGCTGGCCCAAGTCTGCACGCCCTCGACCGAGATGGACGGGTAGCTGCTGTTGTTGTTGCAGTGGATGTAGTTGGCGCCCTCATAGACCGTCCCCGGAGAACCCGACCCGGTCACCGTCGCAGCGTTTGCCGACGTCATCGGCAAGAACGTGGCGACGACCGCAAGGCACGCCAGGGCGAGAATAAATGCCGCCGTGCGGGGCATGCGCTGGCGCACGCGAGGTGTTACTCCTGGATCGGAATTACCGCGTGCGCTCCGGTCGGTCCTGTGCTCGGTGGCTGTTGCACGATCGTTTGACATGTCGGCTCCATTCATGGGTTAGCGTTGTTGACGGAACTAGCGGGTCCACAATGCGCGAGCGGGACAACGGTGTCGGTGCCCGGCGTGACGGTCGCTGCGTGCGCGTGGACACAGTCGTCCGGCAGGCTGCGGATCGTGGTTGCGGTCTGTTGGGATCGCAGGGGGGTGAGCCGGCTCCGGGCTCGCTTCGTGAGGTACGCGCCCGGAGTCAACCGAGCTGAAGCGAGCAGCCTGCGTGGTCACTTGGAGCGTGAAATCGGCCTAGGACCCGCCCGGGGCGGGCCTGGCGTGATCGATTCAATCGAGCAGTCGTGCGCTGAACCGAGCACGCCGACCGACTGCTGGCCGCGCGGGTTTCGTTCAGTAATGTCGCATTTGTCGAGCATGGCGGGGCGTGTGCCGCCGGGTCTCGGTGCGGAACGCCGACTCGGGCTGCACAGATCATCCCGGCTGGGAAACGTCGTCAGGGCAGTTGCGCACCGGCACGGACCCAGGGGGGTGGTGAGTCGGCTCTCGGCTCGCTTCGTGGTGTACGGCGCCTGGCGTCAACCGAGCTGAAGTGAGGAGCTGTGGAATGTCGCCAAGTGCGCTGTGCAGCCGGCTGGTGTTGAACCAGTGGACCCATTCGAGAGTGGCGAGCTCGACGTCGTCGACGTTGCGCCACGGTCCTCGCCTACGGATGAGCTCGGTCTTGTAGAGACCGTTGATCGTCTCGGCCAGCGCGTTGTCGTAACTGTCACCGATGCTGCCGATCGAGGGGACCGCGCCGATCTCGGCGAGTCGTTCGCCGTATCGGATCGACGTGTATTGCGATCCCGCGTCGGAGTGACAGATCAGTCCTTCGAGGCGGGTGCCGCGCGACCAGCGTGCCATCTCGAGCGCGTCGAGGACCATCGCAGTGCGCATGTTCGTCGCGGCACGCCATCCCACGATCGTGCGGGAGAACACGTCGACGATGAAACACACGTACACGGTCCCCGCCCACGCCGCCACGTACGTCAGGTCCGTCACCCCACAACGCGTTCGGTCTCGACGCGACGAACTTGCGGTCCACAAGGTCCGGCGCCCGGCCAGCACCGGCATCGGGCTTGGTGGTGCGGAACTTGCGGCCCCGCCGGACGCCAGCGATACCCAGCTCGCGCATCAAACGACCAACTTGGTCCTTCGGAGCCGTCCGAACGCCCTGAACGCGCCGACCGTCTGAGCAAACTGTTCGATGGCCGTGTCCTGCACGGCGATGTGACCGCCGCGACTGGTCGCGCGCAGACCTTGCACCGCGAGCAACGCGGCCGCGCTCTTGCGGAGCGCGTCGTACGCGAGTTGGTACGCGCCGGTGAAGTCGGAGGACGCGAAGATCGCCCGCGCCGATGAGACGTGGTGCTCCGCGTCTCCAACAAGACGGTGAGCAACGTCGACGCTGGCCTCTACCTGCTCGAGCTCTCCCGCGTCGACTAACGCGCGGACGCGCTCGCGGCCCGGCGACCAGGTCACGACTTCACGCTCGCGCGGTCGGCGAGCTCCAGCTCGACGAGCGGCCGTTTGGCAATCTCCTTGCGGAATGCGTCATCCCCGCTCTCCCACCAAGTCCGGCGCCGAATCGTCACCTGGACCGGTAGCGCGAGGCGCTGCTCGACTCGCGCGAGAGCTTCGTCGAGCGCGTCGCGGTCGGGCTGACCGATGACAAGCACGTCTACGTCTTCGGGGGCACGACCGCGCTCGCCGACATAGCGCGCGGCCCACGATCCGAAGATGTAGGCGGCGTCTATGCCGGCGATGCCCTGGAGTGCTTCGGCAAGAACATGCTTGGGGCCGAGTGACTGCAACAGCAACTCGGCAAGGGGCGCGGTAAGCGCCCCTTTGGGGTTGGCACGTACCAACCTCGTGTTCCCGAGGCGCCGGGACCGAACGACGCCGGCCTCCTCGGCCCGCTTGATCTCGCGCTGCACCGTAGGAAGGGACGCTCCAACGAGGTGCGCCAACTGGGTCAGCGACCATTCCCGATCGGGGTTCAGCAAGACTGCGGCGAGAGCCTCGGCTTGGACCCGCGACCGAAGCAGCGGCAGCAGCGGCGACGACCCTTCTTTCATATTGCCTAATATAGCTTACGCAATACGAAAGAAGGAGGCCTCTGGACCACTCTCAGCGATGTGAGGCGGCCGGCAAAAACGGACGGGCGCCGGTCGGTGGCAGTAAGTTGCAGTCGTGGCATATTAATGGCATAGTTATGCCATGGCTAGAACTCGTGTGAGCACGACCGTCGACGAGGAGCTGCTTGCCCGAGCCCGTGAACTGCACGCGGGAGCGACCGACGCCACGCTCATCGACGAAGCGCTCGCGGCGCTCCTGACTCGCTATCGAGCTGCAGAGACCGACGCCTTGTACGCCTCTGCCTACGAGGCACACCCCCTTGACGAGGCTGACGACTGGGGAGACTTGGCGTCGTTTCGCGAAGCGGCCGGCGCGACGTGACCGCGATGCCCAGGCGAGGCGAACTGTGGTGGTGCGAGCCTCCCGAGATCGGGCGCCGCCCGGTCGTCGTGCTTTCGCGCGACGCGGCCATCCCCCGCCTGCGAAGGGCCCTCGTCGCGCCGTGCACGACCACGTTTCGCGGTTTGCCGAGCGAAGTGATGCTCGAGCCAGGCGACGACCCCATCGGCCGTCGGAGCGCGGTGAACCTCGACTCCGTCGAGAGCGTCTCGATTGCGGTCCTCGTCGAGCGACTCGGCACACTCAGCGCGGCGCGACTGCGTGAGATCTGCGCCGCGCTCGAAGTTGCCGTCGACTGCACCTGACCCGGTTCAGACTTTCGTTGCCCTCAGCGCGCGTCACGACGTTCGCTCACGCCGAGCGAGCGCGCAGCACGCCGCTCTCGGCGCGACGCTCGGCCTCGACCTCAGGCGACGCGTTGCCGTCATTGCGAAGCGCGTCGTACCCGACCGACGGCTGTTCGAAAAAGACCCGGCGTTTGAGGACGGCCTCCTCGAGGGGCTGAGTCATCGCACGACCAGACTCACTCGCCTGCGTCTGTCTCGCGATCGCACACGATCTCGTATGCGACGACGAAGGAATCGCAGACCGGTTCACCCCGCACTTCAACGTCGAGAGTTGCGAGGCGGCGCAATACGGCGTCGGGCGGGTCCGGCGCCTCTCCGAGCGCGCCGTCCTGATTGGGGCGCAGACCCAACGGTAGCTGCGTACCTTCGCCGAACGGCCACCACGGCGCGACCGCCGACTCACTCACCGGAGCGACGCGGCCGCGGGCGCGCATCGGGTCGAGGAGTTGATCGCGGGTGCGACCCCGCCAGGCGAGCAGCAACCATGGGTCGCCATCGAGCTGGTCGGCGAACACGTACATCACGGCGGCGATGTGCTTGCACGGGTTCTCCCAATCAGGACAGCTACAGCGCGCATCGAGCGTCGACCACGACGCGGGAAACAGATCGACCGCAGCGTCGCGAAACACGTCTTCGAGATCGGGTGGGACCTCACCGGCGAGGAGACGCGCCACAAACCCGACTCGTGCGCCAAGCGCGGCGTCGACACTCGCCCACTGCTCGACCGTCGGCGACTCGGCCGCGACCGTGACAACATACGGCGTAGGGCGAGATCCCTGCACCTGAGCGACGAGCATCCCCGCGTGCACGTCAAGGGACAACACCTGTCCGGCACGAGCGTATTTGCGGCCGCGTTGCATGCGTGCGCCGAGGCCGTACGACTCGAGCACGTCGACGAACCGCCGCGACCACCACGACGCGGCCATCGCGCCGCGCTGCTTGGAGGTCGCAAGACCGTGCCGCGCGGGAATCGGCACCGATTCCGCGTAGCGCTGCCAGCGGTCGTCCCATCGGCGCTTCGCCATCACTCCTCCACCGCGTCGACGCGCAGCGCGATGACGTCGCGCAGCTCGTCGGTCGACAGCTCGGTGATCCAACCCTCACCGCTCCCCACGACCTGTTCGGCAAGCGCTCGTTTCGCCGTGATCATCGCGTCGATACGTTCCTCGACCGTTCCCGCGCTCACGAGCTTGTGCACGAACACGCTGCGCCTCTGGCCTATGCGGTACGCACGATCGGTCGCCTGATCCTCGACCGCAGGGTTCCACCAGCGGTCGAGATGGATCACGTGCGACGCGGCCGTCAGATTCAATCCTGTTCCTCCGGCCTTCAGCGAGACGAGAAGTACGGGAGGACCATCCGGACTCTGAAACCGATCGACCATCAGTTCACGCTTAGGGCGCGTCACGCGGCCGTGCAGCCAGCCGACCTCGACACCGAAGCGGCGCTCGAAGTACGGCGCGAGCAAGCCGCCCCATTCCGCGAACTGCGTGAAACACAACACCTTGTCGCCCTCGGCCAGGATCTCGTCCAGGAGTTCCTCGGTACGAGTGAGCTTGCCGGACCGGCCGGGCAGCACCGAGCCGTCGCGCAGGAAGTGCGCGGGATGGTTGCACACCTGTTTCAAGCGCATGAGCCCGGCCAAGACGATCCCGCGCCGGTGGATACCGTCCGCCTCCTCCGACTGCGCGACCACGTCGTCGACGACCGCCTGATACAACGTCGCCTGCTCGCGGGTCAGCGGGCACGTCTCCGTCGTCTCGATCTTGTCGGGCAGATCGTCGATGACACTCTTGTCACTCTTGAGCCGCCGCAGCACGAACGGCGCGGTGATCCGACGCAACCGCTCCGTAGCTTCGGCGTCGTATTCACGTTCGATGGGGATCGCGAAGGTCTCGCGAAACGATCGCGCCGATCCCAACAATCCCGGGTTCAGGACGTGCATGATCGACCAGAGCTCGGACAGGTTGTTCTCGACCGGCGTACCCGTCAACGCGATTCTTCTCGGCGCACTTATGGCCCGAACGGCGCGCGTCTGTGCTGCGCCGGGGTTC
>JALYLU010000187.1:0-8491 GCA_030774075.1 Actinomycetota bacterium
GTGCTGGGGCTGTGCCACTGACGGACTTCGCGACCGTCGAGAACCCGCCTACGACAGTAGGTAGTTGCTAGCGTTGCGACCCGTGCAACGAACCATCGCGGTAGGAATCATCGGAGCCGCGCTCGTTCTTGCGGCCTGTGGCACGGGCAAGAGCAGTTCGTCGTCCGGGTCGCCGTCCGAGAACACGTTCGTGCTCAGCGAGTTCACGATCATTCCGCCCACGAACGTGTTGCACGCCGGCAATGTCTTGGTGACGGCAAACAACATCGGTGGAGAAGTGCACGAGCTCGTGATCGTGCGAGCCGCGGGTGTCGGCGCGCTCACCAAGAAGGCGGATGGTTCAGTCGACGAAAACAAGATTCCGGAGACCGACAAGGTCGGTGAGATCGACGCCGTTGCGGCGCGCTCGCGCAAGAGCGCGACATTCGAGCTCAGGGCGGGAACGTACGTTGCCTTTTGCAATCTCATCGACAGCATGATGGGTTCGAGTTCGTCGATGATGCACGGTTCCGAGATGGAGCCGGCTACCGGGCACGTGCACCTCGCTGAAGGGATGCACGTGACGTTCACGGTGAGCTGATCCATGACCAGACGGCGTGACGTCGGCCTGATATTTGTCCTTGCGGTGGCAACGGCCTTCGCCATTCCTATCCCGAGTGCATCCGCCGCGCGTGATCCGCTCGCCGAAGCTCAGGCAAAGATCACGGCCGCGCAAGTCGCGGCCGACAAGGCCGCCGCCGACTACGGCGACGCGGAAACGCGCTATTACGAGCTGCAAGAAGATGCGCGCCGCACTGAACGACTCGTCGCGTCGCTGCACGACGAAGTGTCGCGACTCGCGTCGATCGTTCGCCAGCGGGCCATCGTCACCTACATGGGTGGCTCGCGTCTGCCGCTCGACGACCTCTTCGGATCCTCCGGCGATGCGCTCGACGCGGCTCGACGGGCGATCCTGGTGGACCGCGCCGACGCATCCAGCAATCAAGCCATGCAACAACTCGGCGCCACCACAGACGATCTCGTCGCTCGCGAACGCGACTTGCAGGAGGAGATCGCGCATCAAGCAAAGGCATTGAAAGATCTCCGCGCCCGCCAAGACGACGTACAACGATCCCTCGAAAGCGCGAGAAGCGCGGAGCAAGCGCTCCGGACCCAGCTCGAACGGGAACGGCGCCTTCAGGAGTACGCAACCCTCGTACGTCAGGCTCAGGCGGCCGCTCACGCCCGAGCCGCGGCCGAGGCCGCCAAACGCTCCGCCGCGGACGCGGCTCGGAGGGCGTCGACCCAAACGCCGAACACGAACGGTGGCGGGACGCCGGCGGGCGGTAGCGCGGGCCGGATCATCGGCTCCGGCGGCTGGGTGTGCCCGGTGCAAGGGGCCGTCTCGTTCACCGATACCTATGGCGCGCCCCGTTCTGGAGGTCGCACACACAAAGGTGTCGACATGTTTGCCGCGCGGGGGACCCCGACGGTCGCGGTCGTCGCGGGCTCCGTGTTCTTCCAAAGTGACCCGCTCGGCGGACTTGCGGCCTACGTCAACGGCAACGACGGCAACACGTACTACTACGCACACCTGAACGACTACGTCGGCGGTGGAAGATCCGTGGCAGCCGGCGAGGTTGTCGGCCACGTTGGCAACACCGGCGACGCATCCGACGCGCCCCCGCACCTGCACTTCGAGATCCGGCCCGGCGGGCCGAATGGTCCGCGCATCAACCCTTACCCCACGGTTCGCGCCCATTGCTGAGCGCGATCACGTGCCGCCGGGATTCGAGTAGACGCGACGGGGCCGAACCAGGACCGCCGTATGACGTTCCGCGGCAAAGGTGTCGTCCAGCTCGGCCCAGTCGTCAGCCGCGCCGCCGACGGCAGCGGCGTAGACCTCGCGCAGTAGACGTGGGATGTCGCGGGGCTGCATCCCGTCGACGACATCGTCGGGACCCGCGAGCTCAGCCGTACCTTCGACAGCCACCCAGTCCCAACCGGATCGAAATACCACCGTCAAGTCCGGCCGCGCCCGGAGGTTCTCGAGTTTCCTCGCATGTCCACGCGCGACGAAACCGACAATCGTCTCGCCGGTCACCGGATGATTGAGCACGCCCGCGTTCACCACGGTCGCCTGAAACGATCCGTCCGCTCGGCCCGTCACTGCAACCGCCAGTCCGCTCTCTCGTGCACCCAGCTCGCGCGCGCGATTGAGGAGAGGCGGAATCATGTCGGCGCGATGGCTCCTTCGTCAGACCACGGCGGACTTTCCTAGCAAAATCATGTCCGGTCCTTGCTCGCCCTGCCACATGTGGGAACCAGTTGAGGCATCCTCTGCGTCAAACGAGCATGTCGTCTTTGAGATGTCGGACTGCTCGCGTCCCGAGTTTCACACTCGCGCTTGTCCCCGTGGTTGTTTCGCTCGGCGTCGTCGTCGGTGCCGAACATCCAGCCGACGCCTCGTGTGGCCCGCGGACGACCGTCGCAGCCGAAATGGATCGTGCCGACCTCGTAGTGGTCGGCGTCGTCACTCGGGTGACCAACCGCGACCGCTGGGCGACGGTCGCGGTCGAGGAGGTCTGGAAGGGAACCTGGAGCGAGAGGCGCGTGAACGTGCGCGCGGGGCCCGCGGACCCACCTGGCGGCACCACGGAGGCGGCGTCGTCCGTCGATCGGAGCTACGTTCTCGGCACCCGCTACCTCATGTTCGCAAGCGATCCGAAAGCCCACGGATGGGTAGCGAGCTGGGGTGCGGACGGGCGTTTCGAGGACAACAACTGCTCCGCAACTCAGCCGTACGTCGCGGCGACACTCGATCGGTTCCGCCCGACGAATGCCCGTCGCGTTCCGAGCGAGGTCGCGCGGGACGCGCCGCCGATATCTCGGCCCGCGCCGTCGACGTCTCGGCCCGCGCGCGACAACCGAGAGTTGTTGCCGGCGTTGTTGCTCGCCGGAGCTGCGGTCGTCGCGTTGGGCGTCGGAGTCGTGGTGAGGCGACGATCGGCCGCCAGCAACGCGTCCGTTTGAAAGCGAGCCAGCCGTGCCGACCTGCCGTTGGGTACTCGACCAAAACGCGCGGCGTCGGGCAGTATGAGCGTGTGGCGCACG
Source organism: Actinomycetota bacterium (assembly GCA_030774075.1). Lineage (GTDB taxonomy): Bacteria > Actinomycetota > Acidimicrobiia > IMCC26256 > PALSA-610 > PALSA-610. The sequence goes on from JALYLU010000187.1 coordinate 3,094, forward strand.
TGACGATCGCGGGCTCGCAAGTCGTGCTCACCGGTGCCAGTGGCGGCTTGGGTGGTGCGGTTGCTCGTGCCCTCGACGATCGCGGTGCGCACTTGATTCTCACCGGACGTCGGGTGGATGTCCTCGACGCGCTGGCCGAGGGACTCAAAGATGCCCGGGTGCTGAAATGCGACCTCGCCGATCGTGTCCAGGTCGAAGACCTTCTTGCTCAGGTCGAGGACGCCGACATCCTCGTCGCGAACGCGGCCTTGCCCGCGACTGGAACTCTCGACGATTTCACGACCGAAGAACTGGACCGCGCCCTCGACGTGAACCTTCGGGCGCCGATGCTGCTCGCCAAGCACCTGGCCCCGCGCATGGCCGCACGTGGCCGGGGCCACCTCGTGTTCATCTCCTCGATGGGGGCGAAGCTGCCCGCGTCTCGGCTGTCGATCTACGCCGCGACGAAGTATGGCCTCAGGGGATTTGCCGCTTGCCTGCGTCAGGAACTCGCGCCGAGCGGCGTCGGAGTGTCGGCCGTGTTCCCCGGTTCGGTCGAAGATGTCGGAATGTGGGCGGAGTCAGGCGCAAGCGGCAAGGGCGGAACCGTTTCGTCTTCGGCCGTCGCTGACGGCGTCATCCGAGCGATCCGGAGGAACAAAGCTGAGGTGGACGTCGCGCCGTGGTCGATCCGTCTCACAGCCGCGTTCGCGTATCACCTACCCGGAGCGTTTGCTCGCGCCGCGCGGCAAGCGGGAGCAGACCAGCAGACCGCCGCCCTCGCGGCGGGGCTGCGTCACAAGCGGTAAGAACCTGACCGCCCCTAAAACAATCAGTCTTGACTGTTTGCTTTGGTCGGTGTATGAAGGCGAGGTGACCGGGAAGCGAGGGGTGCAGGAGCGCAGCGTGGCGACGCGAGCCGCCCTGCTCGACGCCGCTTTGGACACGCTGCTGGAGCGGGGGTACGCGGCGACGACAACGATCGAGGTCGCGCGGCGCGCGGGTGTGTCTCGCGGCGCGCAACTCCATCACTTCCCGTCCAAGGCTGAGCTGTTGGCGTCAGCTGTCGGGCACCTGCTGGATCGGCGAGTCGCGGAGTATCGCAAGGCGTTTGCCAACGTCGCACCCGGCGCCGACTACCTCGACGCCGCCATCGACCTGTTGTGGTCGATGTTCCAGGGCCCGACCTTCGTCACTTGGGTCGAGCTGTGGGTGGCGGCGCGCACCGACGCCGCGCTGCGCGTCGCGGTGGTCGAGATGGAGCGCCGCTTCGTCGCCGAGACCGCGGCGATCTTTGCCGAGATGCTCGCCGGCCAAATTGACGCAGACGCCAGCTTCGCCCAGGTGGGACGCAGCTTCGCCTTCGCCGTCATGGACGGCATCGCTCTGCAGGGGCTCGTCCCCACGGGTGGCGATCTCGCGCCCGAGACCCTGATCGAGGCGTTCAAGTCCGTCGTCCGCCTCGCCGCCGTCCCCATCGAGGAGAAACCGTGACCGCTGTGACCGCTGATCTCGCCGTCGAGGAAGGCCTCGATGGCGCTGCACCCGATCCGTACGACGCATTGCTTCACCGGCTCAGCCACCAGTCGGTCGTGAAGCACTTCGACGCCTACGGCGACGTCGACTGGGATGCCCCCGAGCTGGCGATAGAACCCGAGGATCCACGCTGGGAGCTCGACGATGACAACTCGTTGGGTTCCACCGACTGGTACCGGGCGCTGCCCCAGACCACGCGCGCCCGTCTCGGTCTCGACCTGGCGGTTTCGAAGATGAAGACAGGGCTGGAGTTCGAGAGCGTCCTCAAGCGCGGCCTGCTCGAGTTCGCATCGACGTTGCCGAACGGATCACCCGAGTTCCGCTACGCCTACCACGAGGTGATCGAGGAGGCACAGCACTCCTTGATGTTCCAGGAGTTCGTCAACCGCAGCGGCTTCGACGCCAAAGGGCTGAACCGCCTCGACCGCGTCGGCGCCAGGTTCATCATCAGCCTCGGCCGGCGGTTTCCTCCGCTGTTCTTCCTGTTCGTGCTCGGCGGAGAAGACCCCATCGACCACGTGCAACGCCGCGAGCTGCGCTCCGCTCGGGAGATCCACCCGCTGCTCGAACGCATCATGCGCATCCATGTCACCGAAGAGGCCCGCCACTTGTCCTTCGCCCGGCACTACCTCAAGCGAGAGGTACCGAAGCTGAGCCGGGCACGTCGCGTCGTGCTCGGCGTCGGCGCCCCGCTGGTCCTGGCGGCCATGGCGCAGATGATGCTGCGGCCATCGCGCCAGATCGTCGAGCGTTACGCCATCCCGAAGGCCGTCATCGCCGAGGCGTACACCCACAACGACGCGCGCCACGCCGACGCGCTGGAGTCAATGCGCAAGCTGCGTCGACTGTGGCACGAGCTCGACCTCGACGGACCCGCCTGCCGTCGCCTCTGGCAGGGCCTTGGGCTGTGGGGGCCCACTACCTGAGACCGTCGCGGCCTTAACCCTCACGCTCGTGGGGATGCACGCCTTCGAGGTGGGCGAGCACGACGTCTCGGTCCAGGGCATGACGATGCTCGACTCGCGCGTGCTCGACGACGTCGTCTGCGACCGCGTGCCGGTCCTCACCGGCGAATTCACGTCCACAACGCGGGCAAGTCTGGGAGTACCTCACGCCCGCAGAATGGCATGGAACCGATCATGGAGTCCCGCCGTCGAGAGGAGTAGTGGTTCTAGTCTTTGGCGGATGTTCCAAACTCCCGTACTCCGTCGAGTTTTCGTCGCGTTGGCGCGGTTCCGCGAGTGGGCAGGCCTGTCGGTTTCCGGCCTGCTGGCGGTCGCGGCCGGAATCGTCGCCGTCGCGGGAACGGTTGTGGTGTTCGGCGGGGTCACCGAGGACGTGACGCGGCATAACGGACTGTCGAGTATGGACCCCCTGCGGTTGCGCTGGTTCATCGATCATCGCCCGCATGCGCTGGTGTCGGCCGCGCGGGTCATGTCGGCGGTCGGTGGCCCGGTCGCCCTGGTGCTGGTCGCGGTCGTCGCGGCGATGTTGCTGTGGTGGCGTGGCCAAAGGCTGCTTCTCGCGTTGGCGCCCGGCATCGCGTTCGGTTTGTCCGGGGTTGGGGTCGCGGCCGGGAAACTCGTCGTAGGTCGGAACCGCCCGCCGGTCCCGTTGCATCTCATCGTGGAGTCGGACCCGTCGTTCCCGTCCGGTCACGCGACGGAAGCGACGGCCGTATTCGTAACGCTTGCGTTCGTCGTCGCGGTCTTCGTGTTGCGTCGCCCGATCGTCCGTGCCGCGACAGTGCTCGGCGCTGGGCTCCTGTCGGTTGCGATCGGTGCCAGTCGCCTCGTGCTCGGGGTCCATTGGCCGAGTGACGTAATCGCGGGCTGGGCGTTGGGCGCGGGAACCGCGCTCACGGTCACGCTCGCAGCGAGCCTCGTCGCGCACATCGCTCCGACGCGGCCCGTGTCGAGCCGTCCGATCGCGCGGTTTGTGCAACTGGTGACCAGAGAACGGCGACCGCGATCGTTGGAAGCGGCTTAGTTCTGCTGCGCCTCGTACTGATCGGCGTCGGGATCGTCCGCGCGTCGTGGATACGCTCGCGGTGCGCCGTTATGTGCGTGGTGCGACGATGGAGATCGGTTGGTTGAAGTTGTCGTAGTCCTGGTTCATGGTGTGGCTGCGGGCGCGCATTTCCATGCGGTGTACGAGCCCGTCGCCGTCGCCGATCCAGAGTCGGAACCACGCGTCGGTCTTGGTGGTGGCGAAGGCGATGATGTGCGTTGGCGTTCCGTGCAGGTTGGCGGGTCCGAGCATTCGTATGGCGGTGGCCGGGTTCCAGAGGTCGGTGTAAAAGCCGCGTGGCCACGTGAACCCGTCGGGTGTTCCCCAGTCGCCGGCAACCCACGGAGCGGTGGGCGTGTCTCGGTCGTAGCGCCGGTGGGCGATGATGACGGCGCTGGCTTGTGCTGCGCCGGTCTCGTTGTAGGTGAATCGGTCGGGGGCGACGAACCGAAACTCGGTGCGGATAATCGGTCCACCGACTCTGCTTGCGAGCCTCTCGTCGACTCGGAGGCTCCGGAGCCGTCCCATGTTCGCGACGACGTGGGTCAGCGTTGTCTGCGCGTCAGGCGCGGGAACGGGTGCGGTGAGCCGAACAGTCAGAGGTGCGCGAGGTGTGGTCGCGTGCACGGTGAACGTCCACGTGTCGGCGGTTTGAACCGAGGCTGTGCCGTCGAAGCATCCGTTCCCGCACGCGGCGAGTTGCGCGAGGAAGTGAACGCCGTGCTTCGAGACGCCAGTGACGACCACAACGCGCGCGCTGGTCGCGTCGATGCCAACGATCTTGACTCGGAGACGCACGGGTCCTGGTCTTGGCGGCGTGATCGTCAGAGCCACTACGTCTGATCCGGCGGCATCCGCGAGGCTGAGCGAAGCGGTGTCGATCGCCGATGGCGTGGCGCGCAGACGTGCTCGACGGTCGCGGATTTGATCGATCACACCGACTGCGATGCTTGCGACAATGGCGATCGCCACCACGAGCTGGAACCACCGGCGCGCGGTCACGCTTCATTCTGATGGGCGCACATGCCGGTGTTGGTACCGGCGCGTCCGATCCGGCACTCGTCCGTCTTGATCCCCGACTCAAGGTCGGAGCCGCTGGACCAAAGCGGCGGCGTGGCGGTGCTCATTCAGTGGGTCTGCAGACCACTCGGTCAGTCAGCGGGAGCGTCTACGAGCCCCCAGTCCCGGGCCGTCGGGGCATCGAGAGCCCGGCCGGTCGCGGCGAGCAGGACAGTGCGCTGGCGGCCGATGCGCCGAGGGATGCTTACGGTTCCCCCGGCGCCGGGGATGAGGCCCATTGCCACCTCCGGGAGCTGAAAGATCGCCTCGCGGTGAGCTGTTACGTGGGCGCAGAACGCCGGGAGCTCGATGCCGGCGCCGATACGCGCGCCGTGGACCTGGGCGGACGCTCGCGAGGCCAGGTTGTGCAGGAGCACTCCGGGCGCGCGCGCGGCGCGGATGAGGTGCGCGCGGGGCAGGTCGTCGCTGGTGCCGAACTCGTTGAGGTCGCCACCGCTGCAGAAGCTCGGTCCGTTGCCGCGCAGCGCGAAACGGCGCTCGTCGGCGAGCATCGAGGCTGAGCGAAGGGCGTCGGTGAGCGCGTCGCGCGTCGCCGCGTCATAGGCGTTGTGAACCTCCGGCCGGTTCAGCGTGATCGTGAGCGCCTCGCCGTCGTCCGTCAGAGTCACGGTTGTCGCCGAAGGGCGACGTTCCCTCGTCGGATGTCCCGCGCCAGCGCGCGAATTCGGCGCCGCCGAGCAGCGTCGAGTACGCGAGCGACTCTGCGACGAGCGCGCCGCCGACGTCGAGACGACCACTGACTCGCAGGAGTTGGACGAGCGTGATGACGGCGTTCGGGTACGCGGTGCACGCC
>JALYLU010000187.1:8501-8793 GCA_030774075.1 Actinomycetota bacterium
ACCGTGGGGTGGCCACCGGAATCTCGAGTGCGTCACGGTGTGTGAGCATGACGGGCGTGAGTGGTGAGATGGCGTCTGTGACCGGTGCCTCGAGCCATTCCGCATCGCGTAAACAGCGACGCAACGTCTCCTCCGTCAAAACGTCCGGCGGCACCCCGTCACGCTACGTCGAGGACGCGGCGTGGGCCGCGAGCGGCGCGATGAGCCTCACCGGAGATAGTGACTGCTATGGGAAGATTGAAAACGCGACCGCGGGATTTCCGAGGCTCCTACCGTTTGCATGCCTGCGAGC
>JALYLU010000188.1 GCA_030774075.1 Actinomycetota bacterium
TCTGAGACGTGATCGGTCCAATCGTCGCCGTCGAAGTACCTGAGTTGGTGACGACGGGTCGGGTCGGGGCTGTCGCTGGCGAAGCCAGGCTTGGGCTTCCTCCGGTACACCCGCCGGAACGAGGGATCTGACTCCGGCGTCCCGCGGCCAACGACAACCGGCGCGGTTCGCTGCGTCGACGGGTGTAGCCCCTGCTCGGCCAGCTTGTCGAGCGCGTCGGTATCAGCAGTGAGCGTGGGCGATTCGATTGGTTGTCCGCAGTAGCGGCATCGGCGCGCTGCGGCTTTGATGGTCTCGGCACACTCGGGACAGGGACGCGTCGCGTGCCATGAAGCCATTTGTTTCCGGTGCGTCGCGAGGTAGATCGCTCCGATCAGCCATCCCAGACCGAAGATCCAACCGGCGATGATCGCAATGCCCCAGCCAACGTCATTGTTGCGAAACGCGCGGATCGCCCCGCCAATCGTCAGGTAGATGAACGCGACGACTACGACAAGGATGAGGAGTTCCGGCCCGAATATCTCTGCAGTCATGAGCGCATATCGGCCTGGTCGTCGGCGGGCCTTAGCGTCGGGTCATGCTTCCCGCTGGGTCGCACGAGGCGCGCGCCCTTCGTCGTATCGGTTAGGCATCGGCGATGAGGGCTCGGAGCGCGGCTAGTTGGGTCGCGGGGTTGTCGAGGTAGGCGCGTACGAGCGTGGGTATGGGTTGTGCCAGGCGTATCGGAACTTCTGTGGTCACAGGCCAAGTTTCGAGTATGCGTTCTCGGCAAAGGTCAGGATCGGCGTCGGGGGCGACAACGCAGGTGAGTCGGACCGTGTCGGAAGTGGATTCGTCGCGGATGTCGGTGATGGGTATGCCGAGGCGAGCGTGGAGCGCCGGATGGCTTTGATGGAGGCGGTCGCTGCCACGATCGACACGGCTTGCGATCGCGGATCCGATGGCATCGACGCCGATCCCGAAGGGAAGACGCGAGATGACGAGCTCGGTCGCGCGCCCGTGAGGTTCGATGTCGACGTGCGCGCTGAGCCGAGCCGAGGTCCGTTCTCCTGCCCAAACCAGACCGAGGTCTGCGTCGACTGAACAGGCAGTCGGAAACGACGGCGGACCGACCAGTTCGGCGAGTTCGGCGTCGGACACGCCCGCGGCGCCCGCCGCCCCTTCCATGGCCCGGACGACACTGGCGGGATCAAACGGCGGTGCCGATCCCCCGGCAGCGAGATCACCGTTGATCAGCCCGATCGGGAGGCGGGGACCGTCGCCTCGCTCGGCTGCGACGGCACGCGCGCCCGCCTGGGAGAGCCGGACTTCGGTGTAGCGCGGATTTGCTGCCCGGTCATTGTCTCCAGGTCCACCGAGGTTGCCATGGAAATCGACGAGCCGAAGGTGAACGAGCCACGGTGCCGCCAGCGCACAGAGCGTCTCGTAGCCATAACGCGGACCGATCCCGTGGGTCGCGTACAACTGCTCGACCACATTTGCGGACTTCCGGTGTGGGCGACCAGGACCGGCGCCGAGGTCGTGCAGTGTCTCCAAGACGGCACGTTCAAGGGCGCCGAGTCCGGTCCGATCACCGATCACGTTCAACCTGTCGATAGCGCTTTCGCAAGCGCAGCACATCTTCGACCGAAGCGATGCGCACGTCGACATCTTCCACTCGGCATACCGTCGCGCTCGACGCGAGCGACCGATACTCGATGCACGCACGGCGGACCAGAACGTCGATCCTGCCATAAGGGGAGTCAACCGAGGTAAGCGGCCTATCGACCATCGCTCGGACACTCGGACGAGCAGTCGCGCCTAACGCGTCCAGCGCTTCGGCGAGCCGATTCATGTTTTCTGCGTTGAGATCAGGGACGATGTCGAGATCGGCGCAGCGAGACTCCCGATCGAGCAACACCAGCGCGCATCCACCGACAACAACGAAGTCCACCCCGTACGCCGCCAACGCCGCGGCCGCGATCGGCGACACGCGAGAACGCTACCGTCAATGCCCGCCGCGACCCTCGGCTTACTCCCGATCAGGCAGTTCTGGGCGGTGTGCGCGCCGCGCCGACACAGGCCTATCGGAAGGCGTCGGGTAGCGGCAGCCGGAACTTGGCGCAGAGCCGCTTCACGTCCTCGTGGTCGACGGCGCGTGGCGGATAGCCCGTATGGCACAGCAACGCCCAATCTGGCGATTCGCAAGCAACCGGCATTTCGCGGATAGTGCCGTGGCCGCGTAAGAACGCGAAGTCGAAGTCATCGCCGTGACGAACGCCGCCGTAGTGGACCCGACCGTCCGAAAGCTTCTCGTACAGATGAAGGTCAACGCGAAGCGCGCCACCATCGTGAACCACGAAGTTCCAGGGCCGGTCATTGCCCCACGGGAACAGGCGGTCGAGACCCAAGTCGACGAAGGACTTGATCAATGGTTCAAGGTCTTCTGCTGCGACCCACACGTCGAGGTCGGAGTGCGGCCGAGTCTGTTCGCCGAGGAGCGCGTCGATGGCCCATCCGCCACCGACCGTCGCTTCGACCCCGGCTCGCTGAAGCGATGACAGGATACGGAGCGCGTCGTCAGCATCCATGACATGCCTCATCGCGCGAGAATGCCCGATCCGGAGCGGTTACGGCGAGCGCGGATCGATGCAGTTATGCCGCTCGTCGAAGAGTGCCTGAATCTCGTGCTCAACCCGATCGTGTTGCTGCCGCAGCTCGTGCAGGTGGACATTCTCCTCAGGGGTGAGCCGACGTCCGCCGCTGACCGCTCGACGCATCAGCGTCTTGGCGTCCAGCGCGAGCGCGCGTCGTTGCGACTCCAACTCGCGGACTCGCGTCAGATCCACCATGCTTTCGATGGTAGAGCGGAGGACCGATCGGTTCTGTGCACCTCCATCATTCGTTGGCGTGGCGAAATACTCGCCAGCGGTCGTCCTCGTGGTTCGTAAGCCAACGGTGGAGGTCCTCGATCTGGCTAGTGAGGAGCCCCGCTGCGTCGATCGGAGATGTCGCTTCGCCGACTAGGCGCAGCAACTCATGCGGATCGTCTGCGCAATGACGCCGATCGCAGTTGACGGTCACCGTGGTCGTCACGTCCCACGTTCTCGGCTCACGACTCGCAACCGCGTCACAGTCGATACTGAACAGGAAGTCGGTCGCACCACCGGAAGTGGTGCCATCTTCATCGTCAATCTCGGAGTAGCTCGAAAGGCATCCGTCGATCATCGGGGCATATGTCGTTTCGAGTCCGAGGCGATTCTTCGTGTCCACGTTCTCGTGGTGGTGCTGTTCCGTGGGTCCGAAGGCATGGGCGATGCGAACGATCGCCGCGTCTGCCTTGCCGAGCTCTGCGAGGACTGCCGCGGCGGTCTCGCGGGACATCTCACCGAACAGTGGTTCCAGGTTCGGCCCGCCGATGATCGGTGCGTATCCCAACGCGAATAGATTGCCCGATCGGGAGCGCATCTGCGAGCGCCGAACGGCAGTGATGTATCGCGCACCTAAGGCCGATGTGGCCCGTCACTAAGGAGAAGGCGATCCTCGGCTGGAGTGTCCCCGGCCCGCTGCTGAGATCGGCGACCGCTCCCAAACCAGATTCCCGCGCCCGCGATGATCACGGCTACGAACGCAGCACTAACCTCGATCGTAAGCATCGAGATGCCACTCGAACGCGAAGGTTCGCCCGTAGCGCTCACGACGTGAACGCGCAGCGGAACCGGAAAGTCCGGTCTCGCGACGAAGCCGCGGAGGCGATCCTCATGCGAGACAATGGCCGACCGGGACACAACTACGTACTCGCCGGGCTGCGCCACGGTGAACGAACCGCGATACACACCTTTGCTCATCCGGTGAAGCCGCACCGGAAGGCCCGGATCGTTTCGATCGAGAGGCCAACCACTGCTGTCCGTGCGGGCAGCTGCAAACACCGCGATCTCACCGCTCGCCCAGCCGAACTCATCGCCGAGATCGAACCCGTCTGCGAACCGTACGACCACCTCGACTGGCTGCCCCGCCTGCGGCTGGGCAGTCGACACGCTCACGCTGCCGACCGGAACGCCCTTCGCGCTCGCAGGCCCGACCGCCACAAGAATGCCCACCGCTGCGACTCCCGCGCACAACATGAGTGTTCGACCGAGTGAACGCATCCTCGGAGAAACCTCCTTGACCGGAAAGCAGCCACTGCTGGACGAAATCAGCATCACACCCGCCACCAGCAACGACCTCACGCGACCCGCCGTCACCTCCCAAGTACACCGCATCCGCACTTGAGGTTCCGACGAACTCGTTGGCTCGCCTACGTAAGTCCACCGCGCACAGGGTTCGCTCTCTGGGACGCTTATGCCCAGCCCCTGGGGACGGGGGAGGGGAGCATCGATCGATCCGACGACTTCACATTCGCACCCTCATGACGACCGAGGCGTCGCGCTCCGGAGGCACCCAGATCTCACTGGCAGTTATGGAACGCATGCCTCCCACGTGGGACATGCCGCCCGGCTCAACGCATCCCAAAATGCGCTGACCGTCGTGTTCCCGGCGCAGTCACGGATACCGAGCGGCGGAGACACGACGAGCTCGCGTCGTTTTCCACGATCGTTTACCCGTTCGGCATCCCGACAGTTTGTCGGATCACGACGGAGCGAGCGGGCTCAACGTCGAGTGGGTCGCGCCGGTGCAGTTGGGTACGGGCGTGAGATCGATCGGGAAGGGTGTCGGGAACGCGCCGTTTCCGGTCGCCTGCACGTCGGCATGCACCGCGGAAGGCGCACAGGGTTGCGACCACTTCCACTCGAGGCTGATGGAGCTCTTCCCCGGCGGCTCGGTCGTGTCGATCGTGACCGTGCTCGGGTTGCCGGCGACCGGCAACGGCTTCCCGTCGGCGGTGCGGAGTGTCAACGTGAATGTCGCCCGGAGCCGGCACGGTGGCGTGGTGAAGAGGTTGCTGGCGACAATGCGTGCCTCCGTTGCGCTCGCCAGCTTCTGTGAACCGAGGAGCGATGGACCGTTGAGCGTGCAGTCGGTGAGAACGGGGGGAGCCGGGATCGGCCACGAGTCGGCCGGCGCGGTGTACACGCGCCAATGCGTGCCGTCCCAGACCCACGTGTCGTTCACGGGATCGAAGTTGTGGAGGTCGAGCGGAAAGTGCACGCCGCCGAAGCCGATGACCTCGCGGTGCAACGGATCGGCGACGAGCGTCATCCCGTCCGACGCGGGCGGCGATGCGTCGGCGGCCGCGACCTGATGCCAGTTCCCCGCCGCAGAACGCAGCCAGGTGCTGTGATCGGCCGCGAGCATTAGCAGTCCGCGAGTCGCGGGGTCGGCGACGAGGGCCGAGTTGCCCCCCGACGTCGCGGGCTTGGGCTCGTTCGTGTCGTGGAGCAGTTTCCACGCCGACCCCGTCCACGCGAACGTGCGCATGTACGACTGCTGCTGACAACCCGAGTGCGGCATACATATCCCGGGTTGGTAATCGTCGATCGCGATCACGCGCTGCGTACCGGGATCGACGGCGACGCCGACGGGTTCGGACATCTGGTCGGGACCGGGTCCGGCGTGTCGCCAGTTCGCGCCGTCGTAGATCCAGGTCTGACCGGAAGCCAACACGAGGACGGTCCCGTTGGTATGCGTGACCATCGCGTCGGGTTTCGGCGAGACGCCCGGAGCCAGACGGAGGTGCCAGGTCCGGCCGTCCCAGTCCCAGAGATCGTTTCCGGGGCTCACGTCACGAAACATCGAAGCCGGCTTGCACACCGGTGCGGCATTCGCAGGACGTTGGCACGGATCGGTCAACGGAACCTCGGCCTCGCCGCTCAGCATCAACACCTTGCCCAACGCGGGCGCGTAGGCCATGCCCGCGACTGCGCGGCTCGTCGCCGCGGTCGCCGGGAGTTGCTGTTGCCAGCGGGCGCCATCCCATGTCCACGTGTCGGCGAGCGTGCCGTAGGGACCGAACCCGCCGAACAGAATCACCGACTTCGACGCGGGATCGAAGACCATGCTCGCGCCCGTTCGTCCGGCCGGCGCGATGGGCAGTGTCGAGTGCGCGGAGACGGAACCGGAAGGTCGCGTCGACGCCGGTGTCGACGATTGTGTTGACGGAGGGGTGATCACGTTCACGGTGTGATCGGGCGAGGTTGTCGCGCGCGCAACCAACGCGGTGATGCTGACGATCACGACCAGGAGGGCGGCCGCGAGCGCGATCCAACGCGCACGCCCGCGATTGCGCAGGTTCACCGGCTCCATCGTGCCCGTCGGGGCGTCCGGGTCGAACGCCCGATCGTCGATGTTGAGAGCGTCGGCCTTCGCTCGCAACGCGCGTCGAAGGCCCTGCTCGATTCGTTCGCGTGCGTTCATCGACCCAACTCCTTGCGCAAATCCGCGAGCGCGCGGCGCACGCGCGTCCGAACCGTCGCCACGGGACAACCCACCAGTCGTGCAATCTCGGCGTGGGGCAGGTCTTCGTAGAAGCGCAGCACCAATACCGCTCTGCGTTGCGGGCTCAGCCGTTGCAACGCCAACCACATCTCGTCGACTTCGTACTCCGGGCTGCGGTCGAGCGCCGACACGCGCGCCAGCCGCTCCGATTCCATGGCTCGACGTTGGTTCGAGCGCACGCACGACCGCACCAGGACGACGCGCACGTACGCGTCCGGCGTGTCCACCGTCTCGAAGCGCCTATGCAGGTGCACGAAAGCTTCCTGCACGAGCTCCTCGGCCTCGCCCGAGGAGCCGACGATGAGGAACGCGACGCGGATCAACGACGGGCGCAGCGACCGGTAGACCTCTTCGAAGGAGGCTCGTATCACCACGGCCGGCTCCGCGACGTGGGGCACGCTCCCAATTGAGTCACGGCGAGGCGCAAATGTTCCCATGTTCGGCACATTCAAGCGGCCGGTATGGGACCCGCCCAGATTGCCGCTCCGGGACGCTTATGACCAGCCGCCGGGGAAGGGGGAGGGGAGCCTCGATCGATCCAACGACTTTCCATTCGCACCTTCATGACGACAGAGGCGTCACCCGCCTGAGGCGCCCACACGGCAGTTATGGACGGCGTGTCATGAGCTGGGCGATGGAGACGGCCAGAGCGGCTTGATCGTCGTCGGGAATGTCGAGGAAGCCGTATTCATGCATGAGGGCCGCATACTGCTGCTGCTCGTAGGGCACACCTGGCGGGAGCGGCGCCACGTGCCAGTGGACATGCGCGTTGCCCTGGTGGCTTCCAAGTGCCAGGACATAAAGCCGCTCGGTTGGAACTACCACGGAGACGGCTCGTCCGAGTCGATGGACGCGACGCTGCAGTTCCACGTATTCGTCCTCGGTGAAGTCTCCGACGACGTCGGTTCGATGTGCCGGCGGCGCAAGGAGCGCGTAGCCGAGCAGCGTTGGCGATTTGGCGAGGAAGCAGATCGAGACATCGTCTTGGGCAATGACGATGTGGCCGTCGAGATCACCGGCGACGATGGAACAGATGAAGCACAATCCAGTTCGGGCGTTGTCTCGCGTGTGCCGCACATAGGTCGCGACATCGAAAGGGACCCTCGGGTAGTTCGACACGCGCACAGATTGCACCGCCCGGCGTAAATGGTTCAGTTATGCCATGTGGCTCGGAACCCAGTTCAGCACCCGTCGCCGCCGTACGCCACGCTGACGGTTAGGACGTGTCCGGTCGTGTTGTCACTAATCGAGACCGACCGCGAGCCCTTGTTGACGGTGGCGAGCGGGTTCTGAGGTTCGCGCACCCAACCTTTGCGAACGAACTGCGACATCATCGCTTCGCGGGCCGCCTGCGGCGTCACGTCTGCGTCCAGTCGCAGCTCGCGCCCGACCTGCGTTGCGGAGGAGTCACCCTCTCCCCGTGGGCAAACGTGGGTTCGCGTCAGTCGCACTTCACGAGTTCCGGGAGGTGTCACGAGACGAGCATCAACGGTCAGGGAGTCGAGGAGCCGCGACTCTCTCGGTTGCTCTCTCGGTTGATCTGCGGGCTCGGCGCGCCAGATGTGTGATGCCGCGAAAATCGTTCCGCCGATGAGAAGTGCACCGGCGAGCGGAATCGCCGCGAGCGGCCACAGCGATCGTTCACCTCGACCGTGGTCAACGGAGGCCATGCGAACAGAATGCCCGATCGGGAGCGCATCTGCGAGCGCCGATCGTCAGATACGGACGGCGCTCCGGGGCTGTCAGCGTCCATGACATGCGTCGTCATCAGCTTCGGAACTGGCACGACAACATCTCGGGTTCCGCGGTCCCACCGAGCGCGGCACGTAGGTCTGCAAGCGTCTGGGCTGAACCGGGAGTGGCAAGTCGCCAGTTTGCTGCGACGAGTGCGTTCCACGAATCCGCTGCGTGACTCGACCTTGCGGTAAACGAGCACAGGTTTAGCTGCGCCTGACCAAGTGCGACGGCCTCAACGCGGTGCGGCAGGGTGTCGTAGACGATCACATACAACGGTTCCCCGCTCGGCAGATCGCACATACGCCCGTCCGGGACGCGGTATTTGATGGCGTCGGGCGCCACATTTTGCACCGGGTTGAAGACACGTCCTGGACGCATGAAACGCCCTTCGCACGAGCAGCCGCAAGGAGGTGCGCGGCTCGTTCAAAGCGAGGAGCGTCCGGACCCCGAACGGCCCCGGGCGGCCCCGGAGAGGGTGTACCTCCGCTCGACCAGGATGCTGCGAGTACGACGAGACCAGCGCATGCGGTGAGTACGAGAAGCGCAACGCCGAACACGGCCTTCACGCACGCATAATGCCCGCTCGACGACGCTTATGCCCAGCACGGGGGAGCCCGGGAAGGG
>JALYLU010000189.1 GCA_030774075.1 Actinomycetota bacterium
ACAGGGTGGTTTGACGCCAACCCCCGAAGGCCGACGCCGGAGGGCCAACCATCCTCCATCTCATGCACAGCACCGCTTCCAAAAGATCTACCTACATCGATCCTCCTTCCACGTTCATGACGCACTGTCCCAGAACGCGTATCCCAGAACAACGGGCCCCGGGTATCTCCGATCGCCGGCTATGTACCACGGAACAAATCGCTGACCGGGTGCGCCGCGAAGCGCGATCTGGTGTCGGGCGGGAGCGCAAATCGTTTTGTAACATCGCACGAGCCGGGGCCCCGTAGCCGTTATGCGGGTGTCCCCTATCGGCACTTCTGGGACAGGCAACTGACCTACCGAGGCCTTTCGCCGCGGTGGAGGAGATCGACGACACCCGACGCGGTCGATGCGATTGCATGCCGTCACCTCTCACGCCGCTGGTCGATTTGCCGCGCAACTGACCCAGCCCTCGTGTCGGCACCTGAAGCGAAAGCCTTCCCCGGCGCGTTGACTTCACAAGCGGGCCGCGAGCGTATCGACGCCAGCGCCCAAGAGATCGGCAACGGCGTGACCGCGGCCGTTCAACGCCATGAAGATTGCCTCACCCGGACCCGTTACCTCCGGTCCAGCGCCCGCTGACCACGACAGGTCGGTCGCAATGAGACGCAAGCCTTTGGCGCGGTGACGAGCGCCAGCTACCGCGAAGCCGCCGAAACGCGTGATGCCGAAATCGAGTACCACCGCAAGCCTTTCTGCTGGTATTTCGCGCTTGGCACCAAGCGGCCGTCGTACATCTTGCTGATGAACCATCAGCTCCGAGAGCTGTACCAGAGTGCTTTCACCGACGAGCGTTGCAGGCGATTCCAGCCACGCAATCAACTGGTCCGGCTTGCGCGTGCGCTCGGGAGCGTGAAGTCGATCGTCTGAGAAGCGGACGCGTGCCAGCTTGAGAAATCGTTCAATGCTGGCGGTATGTGAATGGATTGCGATGTGGATCACCGCTTCGTGTACCGACCAACCGTCGCACAACGAAGGCGTCTCCCAATCCCGCGGCGTCAATCCGCGCAAGAGCTCCGCGAACTCGCGCTGTTCCGCCTCGACCATATTCCGTACGATGTATGCGTCAGGCATTGTCGTCATCCCAATCGATCGCCACGATGGTGACCGGATCGCGCAGGCCCTTCACGGCGACGCGGCGCGCGGGCGACTTCGATTGCACCTTCGCGGCGATCGCCGTCGCTTCGCTCGTGAGAATGCCGCCCGCGTCCGCGATTCCCGTGATCCGTGCCGCTTCGTGCACGCCGAGCCCCGCGTAGTCGCCCCCACTCAACAGGGCGTCGGCTTCGTGTACTCCGATACGGATCTCGGGCGCGAAACCGGTCGACTCACGCTGTACGGCAAAGCGTTGTTGCATCTCGATCGCACACGCGACCGCCGCCAACGGGCCGTCGAACACTGCGAAAAACCCGTCACCGCCACCGCGCTGTTTGACCTCGGTGCCGCCGTGCTGAATCAGCAGCTCGCGCACCGTGCGGTCGTGAGATCGTAAGACCGCCGCCCACCGTTCGTCGCCCATGCCGGCAACGAGGCGTGTCGAGTCGACGATGTCGGTGAACATGAACGTGCGCCGCACTTGGTGTCCGATCGCGGTGGCGCCGAGGCGGTCGCGCAACTGGTGTGCCGCCTCGAGATCGAGCCGGGCGCCAAGGCCTTCGAACACCGCTGTTGCGGCGTCGAGCTCCACGCTTGCGATCTCGCGATCGCCCAGGAGAGTCGCCGCCTGTGCGAGCAGGTGCTGAGCCTGGGCGGCTTCGTACGGCGCGCCTGCATCACGCCACAGGCCGATCGCGGTACGGCACGCGTTGATCGCTGCCTCACTGTCGCGTTTGGTCAACAACACCGCCGCGCGAGCAGTAGCGGCGCGCGCCTGCAGCAACACGGTGTCGTACACATCGACCAAACTGACGAGACGATCGGCGGCAGCCTCCGCGTGATCGATCTCGCCGCACGCAAGCGCGATCTCAACCGCGGCCGGTAACAGCTCGGCAATCGCCATCGGATCCCTGTCGGCGGTTTCAGCGATCGCGGCGCGCACCTGCGCGGCGGCGAGCGCGTCGTCGCCCTGCGCGAGATGCATCAGAGCGAGGCCAGGCTGGGGCCGTTTCTCGTGGAGCTCAGCGTTCCGATATGCGTCCGCCGCCGCCCGGAGGTCGCCGCGACGGCGGGCGATCTCCCCGAGCTCGTACCACGCTTGCCCGACGTGCCCCACCGACCACGTACCCAGCGCGTCCATCACTTCGCGCAGCTGCGACTCGGCACCGGACCAGTCGCCGCGGATGCGCATGATCTCAGCGCGATGCATCTGGCAGTCGCCGGGATAGTCGCCCATGCCGGGCCGCGTCGCGCACGACGACGCTTCCTGTGTCCATTCGAAGGCACGTCGGATGTCACCTAACGCCTGACACAAGCTGATAGTCCCGCAGTAGACACGTGCCGTTGCCACCGAGCTCAGCAACCCCGACACCGCGTCAATCATCGCTTCATCGACTCGACGCATTCCTTCGGACAGACGTCCGAGACGCACGAGCGCGGTGCCCGAGCCGACGAGCGAGTGCGCGGTGAGATCCGCGTCATTGAACTGACGACCCAGCGCGAGCGCCTCTTCGTACAACACCAGCGCTTCGTCATTGTCGTGAAGAACGTCGAGAGCGATGATCCCTCGCAACGCGATGACGTGACCGACTTGCGCGCAGGGCTTGAGATTCTCGGCGAGCCGCTCGGCGCGCTCCGCCCATCCAGTTGCGACTGACAGGCGGCCGCGCCGGCCGTTTTCCATACATAGCTCGAGCGCGAGCGGGACCGCACGAGGAACGTCACCCGCCGCAAGATGCAGACCGAACGCGCGCTGCAGCAAGTCGATGTATGGGTCCGACTGGAACGTCCACATTGCCGCGAGCGCCGCGCGCTCCAGGTCATCGACCCCAAGCGGCGACTGCGCATCGGCCGCGGTGAACGCGTCGAACGCCAACTGCCACTGCGAACGCTCGACCGCGGCTCGCGCCTCGCTAAGCAGCTGCTCCCCTTCGCCGCCGGCCATGCTCGCGACCCTAGATCGTCAGTCCGCTCGCCGCACAAAGTTCATGCGAGATTCGTGCGTACTACCGGAAGTGTGTCGGCAGACGCTGACCACGGCGACAAATCTGAGCGTGTTCTGTGCGGAGCGCGTGTCTCCACGCAGGACGCAGAATGGCAGTTCTGGCGCGGCTACGGAAAGAGCACGTGTTCGACGGCCTCGACCGGGCGCAAGAAGCGCTCATCCGGTTGTTCTCGGGCGACCACCTGGGCAAGCTGGTCGTCGAACTCGAGGGGGGAATCCCGATGAACGACACCGAGGTCTGGATCACGATTGCAGCCGAACGGATTGAGCTCGCAGAATTCCTCGAGACGCTGACGCCGGAGGAGTGGGACGCGCAGAGCCTGTGCGAAGAATGGAAAGTGCGCGATGTCGTCGCGCATCTGATCTTCGTCACTGAACTTGGAGTCGGCCGAGGGCTCGTTGGCGTCGCGAAGAGCGGTTTCAATCCGAACAAGTACGTCGCGCGGGCCGCGATTGCCGCGGGAAAGCAACCTCCTGAAGACCTTCAAAAGCAACTGCGCGACTTGGCAAGTTCGCAGAAACTGCCGCCGCTACGTAAGCCGTGGCACCTCCTGGCGGACACGGTGGTTCAGCATCAGGACATTCGGCGGCCGCTTGGCAAGCCCCGCGCCATTCCCGCAGAACGCGTGATCGGTGCGCTCGGCGTCGCGAACGGCATAGCCGGATCGGGCATCAAGCAGCGCATTGCCGGGCTGCGGCTGATTGCAACCGACATGGAATGGGAACACGGCGACGGCCCGGAAGTTCGCGGCACAGGCGAGGCACTGCTGATGACGTTGAGCGGGCGCGCGAGGTCGCTCGACGAGCTGACCGGCGAGGGAGTCGCGCGGCTGCGCGCTCGATAGCGGTTTGTTCCAAGGCGTGCCGTTGGCCGTGGATGATTTGTAATCACGCGATCCGACACCGCAACGTCACCATTCTCAGCGAGGCCTGCCGCGAGGCCTCCCTACCGCGAACGCATGCAGAATGCCCGATCAGGCGTGGTGTTGCGAGCGTCGAACGGCTGTTAGGTATATGAAGCGCTCGCGGGGGTCGAGCTGAAGGAATTTGCCAGGTTCCGGGCCCCCCTTGAGTTCGCGCTCGCCGAGTGCGTCGAACTGGAGACCCGATCCGACGACAAGGTCCGCGATGGTGCGTGACACGGCGACGGCGCTCGGCTCGGCGGTGTCACAGATGCGAGCGGCGACCAGTAGAACGACACCCTGAGGTGTCCCATAACAATCAATGTATGAGGACCTCGTCGGCTCGTGCGCGGACAACCTGTCGGTTGGTTAAACGTCCGAGCACGATCAAGGAGGTCCTTGATGTCGATGGTATGTGGGTTGGATCTGCACCGGCGGCAGATCACGTTCGATGCGCTGGTGGTGGAGTCGGGCGAGTCGTGGCGGGGCCGGGTGTGGCAGCCGGATCGGGAACGGTTCCGAGGCTGGCTCCGCGACGGCGTGACTCCTCGAGCGCAGGGCGGACCGGTGGCGTTGGCGGTGGAGGGCTGCAGGGGCTGGCGGTACGTCGTCGAAGAGATTGTGGCGGCGGGGTTCGAGGCCCATGTCGCCGAGCCGGCCGACACCAAGAATGCACGTGGGCGAAAGCATCGCGCCAAGACCGACCGCACCGATGCTCGATTGATCCGCGAGTTGTTGGCGTCGGGGGATCTGCCGGAGTCGTGGATCCCGCCGACCGACGTGCTCGAGTGGCGCGAGCGGGTGCGGTTGTACAAGTCGTTGATCGATCAGCGCACGACGTGGTGTCAGCGGATCCATGCCGAGTTGTTTCAACATGGCGTGTCGGTGCCCGAAGGTGCGATCCGCTCCGCGCCGATCAGGGAACGGATCACCGGCGAGAGGGTGCAGCTGTCCCCAGCGGGCCGGCAGCGGATCCGGGTCGGCTATCAGATGATCGACGCGACGGATGCCGAAGCGATACCGCTCAAGCGCGACTTGCAACGCTTCGGTGGGCGTCAGCCGGCGTGTCGGGCGTTGGCCGACGCGCACTACGGGATCGGTGGGCTGTTGGCGGTCGCGATTGGTCCGAGCTCGGCGATTGCCGTCGGTTCTCCCGCTCCCGCCAAGCAGTGCGTCATACCGGTCTCGATGTCGCGGTCGATGCTTCAGATCGGCGTCGCGCGGGTGGATATCTGTCCCGGCAAGGACCGCAGACGTTGCGGTGGGCGCTCTACGAAGCGGCGAAGAACTCGTCGCATCAACGCAGCCCCGACCACGCCTACTACGCCAAGGTCAAGGAACGTCATGGTGGCAAGATCGCCGCGATCGCGGTCGCGCGGCAGTTCACCCGCCGCTGCTACCACATCTTGCGCGACCTCGAATCGGACATCGTCTACGCGATGCCGACCTGACCCTGAGGGCGAAACGCGACGGCGCAGGACGCCTCCTTGCACATCAGGGTCAACTGCGATCAGCTCCTGCAACCGGCATGCTCACCAGCACTCGTGCTGGACAGCCTCATAACACTGATGCGATCGCACTCCCACCCGGGGGACACCCAAACACGATTGTTGTCGCCGACGACACGACGTTCGTCGAGCACCGAGGTAACGCTGGGCGCCCCCACGCCGCCGCCAACCACACGTTCCGCACCCGCAGTCAACGTCGTTCGGCTTCGCTCCGCTGCAAGCCCGACACGTCGATCGATACCAACCCGAACACTGACCCACCCGAACCCGCGCGCGCAGTTGGGGTCCTTGACACACCAACCTCAACAGGTAACGCCGGGTCGAGGGGGCGGTATCGAACCCCGCGTCGGACGCGCGCTTGCAATCGCGAACCCGCATGCGGTGGATGTACTTGGGCGATCACCGCTGTGTATCGGAGATTCGCTAAGGACACCGAGAGCAGAACGTCCACTCGGCGGTTTCCGCCACTCGGGCAGACGCGTACCGTTCCGCGAACCGGCTCCGGAACAGAGTTGCGGCGGCTGGCCGAGCCGGCGTCGTGGGACTCGGCTTCTTGCTCGGCGACACACCGGCCGGTGCCCTTCGGGTCACGACTCAACCGGACGTAGACGAACGCTCGCAGCTTGCGGCGGTCCGTGTCCGTCCAACAATCCTATGGCTAACGAAACGTTGTCGCCCGACACTGGCCGTTAGGCATAGGGGTTGGCCGTTGGCTCATCAACCGTACCGCGGAACGCAGATTCGGCACCTATAAGTACGTGTGAGTTGCCGTAGCGGGCAATCGTTTGCTCGCGGCCGCGAGCGTCCCTGATCGGCACATCGGGGATACCCGCCAGGTGTCTCCGCCGCGCGTTATGGGACGCGCGTTCTGCTCGAATCGGCGTCTATTCGGCGTGTACCGAACGATGCAGTTGGTTATGTGCGCGGCGTGCGCTTGTTCGACCTGAGGTCGAGATCGGTCACCAGAGTTTTCGGTGCGACGTTGCGGAAAGCGTCTTCCACGATTGCTGATACCTCCCACCAGTCGACCTTGTGCGGGCCCGACCCGTCGAGGTACATGCCGACCCACCCTGAGAAGACTCCACGCGCCGACGTGGGCGGCGCGAAAAATCGCTCTGGCTCCGCGCCAACCAGATCCTCCTGTACGCCGGGCGGAACTGGGCACCAGAGCGAGACCCGACCGTCACCGTTGTGGTTGTCGTGGAAGTAGCAGAGCGGCCGCCTGTCACGAACGAAGAAGCACGGCTCACCGTGGCTGAGTCGCTCGTTCACCTCAGGCAACGCAAGCGCGATCTTGCGCACGCGGTCGAGTTCACGCATCCGCGCAAGAGTGCCCGATGAGGAGAGCGACGGTCGAGTGCCTCTACGGCCGATATCGCGCTACCGGCGCGTGGGTTCTTCGAGATGACGGTCGAGCTTGTCGAACGCCATGAGCCATCCGGCGGCACCCGGCGAGTCGCTGGGGATACCGGCGTGGGTCATCACCATGTTCGTGCGTCCGCCGATATCGGTGAGTTCGACTCGGACCTCGGTCGTCGTCGGATGCCCTTCGGGCATACCCATCTCCGCTGGCGACGCCACGTTGCCGT
Source organism: Actinomycetota bacterium (assembly GCA_030774075.1). Taxonomy (GTDB): domain Bacteria; phylum Actinomycetota; class Acidimicrobiia; order IMCC26256; family PALSA-610; genus PALSA-610. The sequence continues at coordinate 7,139 of JALYLU010000189.1, forward strand.
GCTCGTCGGACATCGACTCCGTGTACACGAGCCACGCGTTCTCGACGACCTCGCGGTACTCGCCGGTGAACCACATCTGCATCGGGCCGCTCGGGAACTGCATCTCCATACAGACCAGACGGCTGCCGCCGACGCGCACATCCATCTTCGCGACCGGGATGGTGGCACCGTCGGGGCCATACCAGGCCTTGAAGTGTTCCGGGTCGGTCCACATCTTCCAGACGAGATCCACCGGAGCATCGAAACTCCGTTCGATCATCACCTCGTCGCGCCGAACGTTGTTGTCGGTCATCGGGTTCGTTGGTCCTTTGCTGCCAGTTGTGCGAGGTAGTGGTCCATCTGGTCGAAGCGGGCCTCCCAGACCGGCCGGTACTGCTCCGCCCACGTCGAGACCTCATGCAACGGTGTCGCATTGAGCGCGCACGGTCGGTACTGGGCGTGTTGACCCCGCCTGACCAGCCCGGCCCGTTCCAACACCTTGATGTGCTTCGAGATCGCCGGGAGCGTCATCTCGAACGGTTCCGCGAGTTCATTGACCGTCGCCGACCCCTCGGCCAGGCGCGCCAAGATCGCTCGCCGCGTGGAGTTCGCCAACGCGCCGAACGTCTCATCGAGCCGATGGTCATCGATCGCAGTCGTCATCAGACCCCGGTGCTTTCCCCGATGGCTAATTTACCGATCAGTTAAGCATACTGGGCAGGCGGGAGGCTGTCAACGACACGTAGGCCCGACACCGGGACGGCGCATCTCTTCGCGTGTCGTGGGTGGCGGCACGCGCTACTTCGGGGGACGGGAGCGGGCGTAGGTGGTTCCTCGATCGACCCACGCCAGCAGGTCCGCGTCTTCGGCGAATCCAGCGACTCCGACATAGACCATGCCCTTCATCGATCGGCCGGTGAAGTCCATCTCGCGGACATGCGGGCGGCTCAAGGCTTCCGACCACGCCTCCGGCCCGACGCGCACCATCAACTCGTCGCCGACAATCCCGCAGGCCATGTTGCCACCACACAAGAAACACAGACCGCCGAACATCTTGCGCTCGCGTGCATCCGCGTCGTCCGCCAGCAGAGCGCGCACCCGCTCCGCGAGACCTTCATCGAACGCCACGCTCGGAACGTACCTGCGAGCTCCGAGCTGGCAGTTATGTGTTCGGATGATCGATTGGGCTGGGTCTGAGTAGCGCGGCGAGTCGCTCGATGCTGCTGCGGCGGCGGGCGGCGAGGAAACCGAGGCTCGCGACCACGAACGGCGTGAGATAGTTGAGCGCCAGTTTCACCCACGGCGGATGCCCATTGACGATCACAGAACCCAGGTTCAACACGCTCAGCCACGTTCCAACGATCAACGCAATGCGCGTAGCGGTGGGCACGGTGGCACCCCGTACGAACATGGAGAATGCCTCCCGGTAGCTGACCCAGGTCATCGATGAAAGATCGGTCTTCCTCGCCATTTGACCTCCTCAACACCGACGCCCCCCAACGTCCGAGACCAGCAGCGTCACCGGTCACGCGCGAGGCACGACTGGTCGAGGGTGGCCGCGCGGGAACTGTTGCACGCGAGCGCGACGCCGCCGGATGCGCACATCGAACAACACGAGCCGACCAGGG